>NZ_JADNNI010000002.1:0-274025 GCF_015556925.1 Enterococcus sp. 1001283B150225_161107_E12
TAACAGTTAATTTTATCGTACAAAAAAGGAGTGGATTTCTCCACTCCATAAAAGTCTAACTTTTTGGGGTCACTACATTTATCTCTTGAACTGGTGGTGTTTTCAACTATTTAAAAATAGAAATCCATTGGGTTCAATATGGATTCTCTATGTTCGTCATCTTGAATGCTTTGCCGCAGGGTCTAAACGGCGTTCGATGATCCCTAAGACCCAGTCGGTGATGATTGCCATGAAGGCTGTTGGCAAGGCTCCAGCTAAGATGATTGACGTACCATCTGTGGCATTGGTCCCACGAATGATGATGTCTCCTAATCCGCCAGCTCCGACGAAGGCACCGATGGCGGTGATCCCGATGGCAACGACCAAAGCATTTCTAATGCCTGCCATAATGACTGACACAGACAGCGGTAGTTCCACCATAAAGAGACGTTGGCTGGCTGTCATCCCCATCCCTTTACCGACATCAAGGATATTTTTGTCGACTTGGATCATCCCAGTGTACGTGTTCTTGATGATCGGCAATAGCGAATACAAGAACACCGTGACGATCACGACATTGACCCCTAAACCTAAACCAATCATCAAAATCGAAATCATTGCTAAAGAAGGAATCGTTTGGATGATATTTGCAAAACGGATCACCCAATTGGCTAACTTACGTTTTCGTGAAATAAGAATACCAACGGGGATACCGACGATTGCTGCAAAAAGTACACCATAGATCGAAATGAGAAAGTGACGTAGGAACTGTGAAAAGACATACGTACCATTCTCTTGAAAATAATAAATAAATTGTTCAAGCCAATTCATGTTTTCCATTATCGTCACTCCCCTCCAAAGTATTGGTTTTCTTTTAAAAAGCGCTCTGCGACGACAGAAGGCTCAACCAAATTATTGTCTGCTTCATAGTTCAATTGTTGCATTTTTTCAGTGCTGATCGTATTACTTAATTTTGTTAATGCTTCTGCTAAACCCGGCGTATCTTTTAATAGTTGATTATCTACAACCGGTGCAGCGTCATAAGGTGGGAAAAAACTCAAGTCATCTTCTAGCATGACTAGATCATAACTAGCAATACGTCCGTCTGTCGAATAACCTAAAACGATATCCATTCTCCCAGCTTCTACAGCGTCATAGACTAGACCGATCTGCATAGGCAAGATGGAATCAAATGAAAAGCCATATGTTTCTTTGAAGCCGTCATAGCCATCTCCTTTACGATTGATCCAGGACGTATCCACACCAGCGACAAGTTCATCGGCGACATTTTTCAAGTCACTGACTTTCTTTAAATTGTATTTTTCCGCAGTATCTTTGCGAACAAGAAAAACGTAGGTGTTCTCGAAACCATAAGAAGGGAACCATGTTTGATCATACCTTTTTTCAAATTCACGTTTTACGATATCAAATGCTTTTTCAGGATCTTTCTCAGGCGGTAAATTAAGGGTAGTAGTCAAATCTGTCCCTGTATAGCGAGCGGCAGAAATAGACGCGTCGCCGTTCATCATCGCTTGATGATTGATCGTGGTCGTTGCTAAGTTATTGATGATCGTCGTATTTTTTTCCGTATAGTGTTCAACCATCCCAGCAACGATACTGGCAATGATCTGAGCTTCAGAAGTGATCCCACCAGTGATAGAAATCGTATCTTCATCCGTATTGCTTGCCAATCCTGGGAAGGAGCAACTTGCAAGTAATACGACGGTCAATACGAGAACGACACTATTTCTGATTCGTTTCATTCGTCATTCTCCTCCCTCAATGCGATCGGAGTTAACCGATTCTCCAATAGTCCTAATAAGAAATCTGCAAGCAATGCTAAGATCGTTACAGGGATCGTTCCAGCGAAAATCAAATCGGGCTGATAATTATTCAAACCGCTAAAGATCAAATCGCCTAGTCCGCCTGCGCCGATGTAAGAGGCAAGGGTTGCCCATGCAATCACATAGACTGCTGCTAACCGAATACCTGCCATGATCGTCGGCATAGCGATCGGCAATTCGACAGAAAAAATCGATTGGATATTTGTCATCCCCATGCCTTTTGCGACATCGCGGTAATTCCAATCCACATTTTTCATCCCAATATAGGTATTTCTTAAAATAGGTAAAAGGGAATAGATAAATAGGGCAATGATTGCAGGCAATTTACCGACACCGAATAAAGGAATCATAAGTGCTAATAGGGCAAGAGAAGGGACCGTTTGTAACGCACTGGTCAGACCAATAACAATCGTTGCGACTTTAGGAAAACGCGTCAAAAGAACACCTAAAGGAACAGCAACGGCAATCCCGATGACCAATGCAATTGCTGAAATATAGAGATGTTCGAGACTTTTTGAGAGGATCTCAGCGCCATGTTGTTGAAAAAATTCGGCCATTGGTTAAACCTCCTTTGTTTCAGGTGGCGTACCAATTGCATCAGTAAGCGATGATTCTTCGCCCCAGATCACGTCATAGACGATGTCGACAAGAGATGCTCGAGTTAAAATACCAACGACTTTATTTTGTTCATCAACTACTGGCACATATTTTAAACCACGTTTTAAGATTCGTTGTAAGGTATCACGTAAGTAAGCGGATTGTTTTACATAAAAAACATCCTTGTTCAAGATATCGCCAACACTTGAGACTTTGCCACGTTTTTTATCGATTGTTTCAACATCGATAAATCCTTTTAAGGTATTTGAATTATCAGTCACTAAAAGCGTATCGACACGTTTTTCACGCATCAATTTGATGGCTTCTTGCAATGATTTTTCTGGTGTGATCGTGATGGCTTGGTTCAGCATGACTTCGCCTACTTTTGTTGTATCTGGTTTGGCTTGAAGCAAGCGATCTTCACCGATCAATTCTTCGACAAATTCATTGGCAGGGTGGCGTAAAATGTTTTGTGGGGTATCAAATTGAATGACTCTGCCTTCGCTCATGATTGCGATGCGACTGGATAATTTGATTGCTTCATCCATATCATGTGTCACGAAGACAATCGTTTTTCCTAAACGTTCTTGCAGATCCTTGACTAAATCTTGTAAGGAATCTCTTGTGATAGGGTCTAGTGCACCAAAAGGTTCATCCATCAAAATGATGTCTTGGTTCGCCGCTAACGCACGAACGACACCGATACGTTGCTGTTGACCACCAGATAACTCATGTGGGTAACGATCAAGCATTTCACGAGGAAGCTCCACCAAGTCGATCATTTTCTCTGCTGTTTTGTTTCGTTCTTCTTGGCTGACCTTCAATAATTTTTGCACAAGAGTGATATTTTCTCGGATCGTCATGTGAGGCATCAAACCGATACTTTGGATCACATAGCCGATTTGTCGTCGGAGTTCAACGGGGTTGATTTCTTGGATCGACTTTCCATCAATCAAAATCTGACCTTCTGTCGGGTCCGTCATGCGGTTAAGCATCCGCATCGTAGTGGTTTTTCCGCTACCACTTGTACCGATAAAACAAATAAATTCGCCCTTTTCAAAAGAAATGTTGACGTTCTCGACCGCGACTTTTCCACCTTTATAAATTTTTGATACATTCTGAAATTCGATCATATTTGCACCTCTTCTTTTCTTTTCCATAAAGAATGTTCTTATAATAGTATGCCTAAAATAACTAAGGAATACAAATTTGATGATTTATTTACTATACAAATAACTAGATTAGTAGGCGTTTTTTGAATTTATAAATAAAATATAGCTGAAAAGATAACGTAACTAATCAAAAATGAATGGAATGATAAGATTTTTGCTTTTTGGCATTGTCGGCATAAAATGGTAAAATAAAAGGGCCAAACAGAGAAAGTGAGTGACGATATGTTAACAACAGAAGATTTCGATTTTGAGTTACCCGAAGAACTGATTGCCCAAACACCATTAAAAGACCGGGATCATTCCCGATTACTTGTAGTTGACCGCAAGACAGGTGAGATGATGGATAAACATTTTCATGAAATCATTGAGGAATTAAATCCTGGTGATGCGTTAGTGATGAATAATACACGCGTATTGCCTGCGCGCTTATACGGTGAAAAAGTAGAGACGGGTGCCCATTTAGAAGTATTGCTTTTGACCAATACGGAAGGTGACACGTGGGAGACACTGATCAAACCAGCCAAACGTGCCAAAGTAGGAACGGAGATCGTTTTTGGTGACGGCCGTCTAAAAGCAGTTGTGAAAGAAGAGCTAGATCATGGTGGACGAATCATTGAATTTGCCTATGAAGGGATTTTCTTAGAAAATCTAGAAGCACTTGGTGAAATGCCGTTGCCTCCTTATATCAAAGAACGGTTAGAAGATCCAGATCGCTATCAAACTGTCTATGCAGAAGAGAATGGCTCAGCAGCTGCGCCAACTGCTGGCTTGCATTTCACGACAGAATTATTAGATGAAATCAAAGCAAAAGGCGTAGAGCTTGTCTATTTGACACTTCATGTCGGTCTAGGAACCTTCCGTCCAGTGAGTGTCGATAAAATCGAAGAGCATGAAATGCACAGTGAATTTTATCGTTTGACCGAAGAAGCTGCTACTCGTTTGAATCAAGTTCGCCAAAATGGCGGGAAAATCGTGGCAGTAGGAACGACTTCAATCCGCACATTAGAAACGATTGGTACGAAATTTGATGGTGAGATCAAAGCAGATAGTGGTTGGACCGATATCTTTATTACGCCAGGGTATGAGTTCAAAGTAGTTGAAGCTTTTTCTACGAATTTCCACTTGCCAAAATCCACTTTAGTGATGCTAGTCAGTGCGTTTGCTGGTAGAGAATTAACATTATCAGCTTATCAACATGCCATTGATGAACGTTACCGTTTCTTCAGTTTTGGCGATGCGATGTTTGTGAAGTAACTTTTTAAGATAAAAAAGACCCCGACTCTCGATTAGTCGGGGCTTTTGTGCTTCGGAAGGAAACAAATAAATAGAATTAGTGTAACTTTCCATAGAACATGCAAAGTACGGTGTTGAATTTCTTCTTGATAAACAAAAAATCTTGTTTTCTTTACATCTTCAACAGTTGAATCATCTCTTGTTCCTATTCAATTTTCAGATGTTCATGTTATTTAATTGTTACGTATCCCACTACTTCTTTTTTTGAACGATTTTCGTTTCAAACAGTCATACGCATTCACTATTTATAATGGTTACTTCACATGCTCGTTAAGGTGAAACTTGTACTTCTAACAACTTTGTTTGCTTATACTACTCTATCGAGAAATTCTTCTATCTATTTGTCTTTTCCTCCTTCCTTATGGTTAAATCATACCACGTTTTGGTAGCGTTTGCAATGGATATGTGTTGATTATTTTAAAATATTTCTCTTCATATATATATGCGATATAGTTGAATTAATTAAAAAAAAGATGTTATACTAAAATAGTACGTTATACATAACGTATGATTTTTAAAGGAGGTATAGGATGGATAGTTACAAAAAAACAATAGAAGAAATAGCAGAAGAAACAAAAGTAGATATAGATCAAGGCTTGTCGATGACTGAAGCAAAAGAAAGAAGTCAAAAACAAGGCAAAAATCAATTCGAAGAAGCCCCCAAAGAATCACTCTTCAAAAAATTTATACGAAGTCTTTCAGATTTCACCACGATTGTTTTGTTAGTTGCCGCAGTCATTTCATTTTACACCGCATTTGCAACTGAACATGGAGACCTGTTCGAAGGACTCTTGATCATTGCGATTGTTATCATCAATTCAGTTCTAGCGATTGTTCAAGAAGGAAATGCAGAAAAAGCATTAGAATCCCTACAAGATATGAATAAACAAACCGCTACGGTCCTCAGAGATGGTAAAGTAGAAAAAGTAGATGCTGAGAATCTAGTTGTCGGGGATGTGCTGGTATTAGAAGCAGGATCAGCAATTGCTGCGGATGCTCGCTTAGTTGAAACATCACAATTACGTGTAGAAGAATCAGCTCTAACCGGTGAAAGTGAGGCTGTCGAAAAAGACGCAGGTTACATAAGTCAAGAAGATGACTCTCTCGGTGACCAATTGAACATGGTCTTTAAAGGTTGTACTGTTGCTGCTGGTCGTGGGAAAGCGATCGTCACAGCGATTGGTATGCAGACCGAAATGGGAAAAATCGCCGGATTATTAAATGACCATACAATGCAGAAAACACCACTACAAGTCCGTTTGAATCAATTAGGGAAGCGAATCAGTGTGATTGCATTAGCTGCTGCTGCCTTAGTCTTTTTGATTGGTGAACTTCAAGGTGAACCGTTACTTGAAATGTTCATGACTTCGATTTCCTTAGCTGTTGCCGCAGTACCAGAAACATTAACTGTTATCGTTACGTTGACACTTGCTTATGGTGTACAGAAAATGGCGAAAAAACATGCGATCATTCGTCAGCTGCCAGCTGTTGAAACGCTCGGTACTGCGAATGTCATCTGTTCGGATAAAACCGGTACACTGACACAAAACCGGATGCGCGTCCGTCGCGTGTGGAGTAAAGAAGATGAAGTGACAGACGTCGAAGATTCAATGACAAATAGCGCCATGGAAATCTTAAAAATGGCTGCATTATGTACCGATGTGACGGTTGAAAAAGAGGACGATGAATTGATCGTCAAAGGTAATCCAACGGAAGCAGCAATCGTACGTGCAGTTGAGGAAAACTATCATACAAAAGAAGAATTAGAAGAAAAATACCCAAGGGTTGACGAACTCCCATTCGACTCTGATCGAAAAATGATGACGACTGTCCATAAAATGGGTGATAAGTATATCTCTATCACAAAAGGCGCATTTGATGTCTTAGCACCAAAATTTACGTCTGGAGATGTTGAACAAGCAGAAGTGGTCAACGACCGTTTTGGGAAACGTGCCTTACGTGTAATTGCAGTAGGTTATCGAACGTATGACGAAAAACCACAAGAAATCACTTCAGAAGCTTTAGAAAAAGATCTACGTTTGATTGGCTTGATCGGTATGATCGATCCGCCGCGTCCTGAAAGTAAAGGTGCTATCAAGCGTGCGAAAAAAGCTGGTATCAAAACAGTGATGATCACTGGGGACCATGTCGTCACTGCCAGTGCGATTGCCAAAGAATTGGGAATTTTGACCAATAGTAACGAAGCTCTTTCAGGTGCGGAACTCCGTGCGTTATCTGATGAAGAATTAGATGATCGAGTAAAAGATTTATCCGTTTATGCTCGCGTAACCCCAGAAGATAAAATCCGAATCGTCAAATCATGGCAACGAACAGGTGCTGTGGTCGCAATGACAGGTGATGGTGTGAACGATGCGCCAGCATTGAAAGCGAGTGACGTTGGATGTGCGATGGGGATCACCGGTACAGATGTAGCGCAAAGTGCCGCTGACATGATTTTGACCGATGACAACTTCGCTACGATCGTAGATGCAGTTAGCCAAGGACGTTCCGTTTATCAAAATATTCGAAAAGCGATCAACTTCTTATTAAGCTGTAATATCTCTGAGATTTTTATCGTATTGATTGCGATGTTAGTTGGTTGGGGGGCACCATTTACAGCCGTTCAACTATTGTTCGTAAACGTTGTCGCTGATGGACTGCCTGGTTTTGCTTTAGGAAGAGAACCAGCAGAGGAAGGGATCATGAATGAAGCGCCAATTCCTAAAAATGAAGGGATTTTCGCTCGTGGTTTAATGAAGAAAATTGCCATCAATGCAGGAATATTTACGGTAGTCACTTTATTTGGTTACTATTTAGGAAGCTTCGTTGATACGATCAGCCCTTGGGTCGATGCTAGTCAAGAAGTTGGCCAAACCGTCGCATTTCTAGTATTGGCTTACTCTTCGATCATCCATGTCTTTAATGTTCGTAGTAGTCAATCGATTTTCAAAGTGAACTTAGCAACGAATAAATCGTTAGTGGAAATGGCGATTCTTTCCCTTCTTATCACGTCAGCAGTCGCTTTATTACCATTCACGCAAGAATTATTTGGGTTAGTTCATATTAGTTTGAATCATTGGTTCTTAGTAGGAATCTTGTCGATTATACCGATTGGGGTCAATGAATTGATCAAGTTCCACCAATTGCCAGATGAGGAAGAGACAGTAGAAGCACCAGAATCTGAAATGTAAAAAAATAAACACCAAAAAAGGATTGGAGATTTTCCAATCCTTTTTATTATGGTGAAAAAGCTGATTAAACTTGTTTTGGTAATTGTTCGTAAAAAGCAGCTTTAGTTGCAGTGATGTATGGATTCAACCATAGATAACCGATACCGACTGTGGCAATTGCTAAGATGTGCCATCCGATAAACGATAAGTCTAACCAGAATAATTTTCCTTTGTAGCCATCCATCAATTTGCGGCTTGCAGTGATCGTATCAAGGATTTTTGGTTTTTCGCCTGTCTCTGTCACGACATCATAGTAAATGAAATAACTTTGAGAATAGGCATACCCTTTGATGATACCAGGAATGACTAAAAGCAATGCCCATAATGTAGTGAAAATCGTTGTCACTAGTGCTAACAATAGAACGCCACCGAAGAATACGCCTGAAAAACCTCGGAAAGCATCTTTAAATGGTTCGATCGTTGTTCGTTTCCCACGGATGATGTCTAAATAGGTCCAAGAGATCCCACTCATGAACAATGCACTGATGATCGTAGAAACGATCCCTCCGCCTGAACTACTGCTACTTGAACCACTCACCATTTCTTGCATTGCGCTACTGTCTTGCATCGTTGCAATCAGTAAAGCAGTAGGTAAAGCTAAAATAAGAATAATAGCAATTGTGATCAATGTTGGAATCAGATTTAATAGAATTGCTTGCCCCCAACGTCCTTTTAAGCTGTCTTTTGCTTGTTGTTTTAATTCCCCAGAAGATACCATATTTTCCACTCCTTTTTTTTGATAGTCTTAGTATATCAAAGAAGGACTGATTTTGCTCTAGGAATCCTCTTTCGTTATTGAAAGGTTCACAAAAAAAGCAGGTTAAAAAAACCTATAAAAAAAGAGAAGCTCTTGCAAAAAGCAGTTGAAAAGATTATGATGGTGGGAGTTGCAAACGTGATTCTATAAAAGAAAGTAGGGAATTGAATGACAGAACCTGCCATTCGTTATCGTTTAATAAAAAAAGAAAAACATACAGGCGCCCGCCTTGGTGAATTGATTACTCCTCATGGAACTTTTCCAACGCCGATGTTTATGCCTGTAGGTACATTAGCTACTGTTAAAACTATGTCGCCGGAAGAACTAAAAGAAATGGGTGCCGGCGTGATTTTGAGTAATACCTACCATTTATGGCTTCGTCCTGGAGAAGATTTGGTCGAAGAAGCAGGTGGTTTGCATAAATTTATGAATTGGGACCAGCCGATTTTAACCGATTCTGGTGGATTTCAAGTCTTCTCATTAAGTGATATGCGTAATATCGTTGAAGAAGGTGTGCATTTCAAAAACCACTTGAACGGCTCAAAAATGTTCTTGTCTCCTGAAAAAGCCATCAACATCCAAAATAAATTAGGTTCTGATATCATGATGAGTTTTGATGAATGTCCTCCATTTGATGAGAGCTATGATTATGTGAAAAAATCAGTTGAACGAACTTCTCGTTGGGCAGAACGTGGATTGAAAGCTCATGCGAATCCAGATCGTCAAGGATTATTTGGTATCATCCAAGGAGCGGGTTTTGAAGATTTACGTAAACAAAGTGCGAAAGACTTAATCAGTATGGATTTCCCTGGGTATTCCATCGGAGGGTTATCTGTTGGTGAACCAAAAGCTGAGATGAACCGTGTCTTAGAATTTACGACGCCATTGATCCCAGATCATAAACCACGTTATTTGATGGGGGTAGGAGCTGCGGATTCATTGATTGATGGCGTGATTCGTGGAGTCGATATGTTCGACTGTGTTCTACCGACCCGAATCGCTCGTAACGGAACATGTATGACATCGCAAGGACGATTAGTCGTAAAAAATGCGCAATATGCCCGGGACTTCCGTCCAATCGATGAGAAATGTGATTGCTATACTTGTAAGAATTATACGAGAGCGTATATTCGTCACTTGATCAAATGCGATGAAACATTTGGTATCCGTTTAACGTCTTATCACAATCTATACTTCTTATTAAACTTGATGAAACAAGTACGACAAGCGATTATGGATGATAACTTATTAGAGTTTCGTGCAGCCTTTTTCGAAGAGTATGGGTTCAATAAAGAAAACGCAAAAAGTTTCTAGCAGGATTTGTGAAATTTAGTTAAAAAACTAGTTTCTAGCGCCTTTTTCTGCTAAAGTGTTTAGTGTAGATATTTAGTTAGTGAGGTGAAAAAAATGGGTTCATTACCAATGTTAGTGATGTTCGTTGCCCTATTAGGGATGTGGTTCTTTATGTCACGTACACAAAAGAAACAACAACAAGAACGTCAAAATTTGCTTGATAGTATGAAAGCTGGCGATGAAGTAGTCACGATCGGTGGACTTCATGGCGTAGTCTCAGAAATCGACGAGACAAATCGTACAGTTGTTTTAGACTGCGAAGGGATCTTTTTAGAATACGATCGAGCAGCCATCAAAACGGTAAAACCAGGTACAGGCGCGATGACAAGCACACCAATCGCACCAGTAGAAGAACCGACAGAACCAGAAGTAATTGAAACTGTTGAAGTTCCAGAAACACCTGAAGAGAAAAAAGAAGAAAAAGAATTGTAGACACCGGTTGTTTGCCACGAGTTGGCTAAATGTATACGGAGTTCGATCATTCTTTATCAAAAAGACTGTCGTCATTCCTATCTCGGATAGAGATAAGAAGGCGATCAGTCTTTTTTTTTGTGACTTTGCTAAATAAATCACGTCTGCCATTATGGAACGGTTACTCGATAATCGCTCTTGTGGAACGGCCTGTTTCTAAAGAAAAACATAACTGTGAAAAAAATCACAAAAAAGTATTTACATCGAAAAAAAAGTGTTGTATGATGTGTATGTGAAATAATTAACAAATAACCATGACTCAGTAGGAGGAACATAATGGCTAAAATAATGGAAAAAGAAGAGACGAAAACTGTTGATGTACAAGCGATGATCGACGACTTGGCGACAAAAGCAAATGTTGCTTTGAAAGAAATGGAAAGTTTTGATCAAGAAAAAGTAGATCACATTGTGCATGAAATGGCAATGGCTGCATTAGATCAGCACATGCCTCTAGCAAAAATGGCTGTAGAAGAAACTGGCCGTGGCATCTATGAAGATAAAGCAATCAAAAATATGTATGCTTCAGAATATATTTGGAACAGTATCAAATATGACAAAACTGTCGGAGTAATCAATGAAGACACTCAAAAAGGATTGATTGAGATTGCTGAACCAGTCGGCGTCGTTTGTGGAGTAACACCAACAACAAACCCAACTTCAACAACGATCTTTAAATCAATGATCGCTTTGAAAACCAGAAACCCAATCGTTTTTGCTTTCCATCCAAGCGCTCAAAAATGTTCCGCTGAGGCAGCAAGAGTCGTTCGTGATGCAGCCATCGCAGCAGGTGCGCCAGAAAACTGTATCCAATGGATCGAGCATCCATCGATCGATGCGACTTCAATGTTGATGAACCACCCAGGAATTGCGATCGTATTAGCAACTGGTGGTGCAGGCATGGTAAAATCCGCTTATTCAACTGGTAAACCAGCTTTAGGTGTTGGACCGGGTAACGTTCCTGCATATATCGAAAAAACAGCAAAAGTAAAACGTGCAGTAAATGACTTGATCGTATCAAAAACATTCGATAACGGAATGATTTGTGCTTCTGAACAAGCAGTCATCGTAGATAAAGAAATCTATGCAGCCGTAAAAGCAGAATTCCAAGCACACCAAGTTTACTTCGTTAAACCAGCAGAGCTTTCAAAATTAGAAGATGCTGTCATGAATGAAGGTAAATACGCTGTAAATCCTGCAATCGTGGGACATTCAGCAATGGATATCGCAAAATTAGCAGGGATCAATGTACCAGAAGGAACCAAATTATTAGTGGCAGAATTAGAAGGCGTAGGGCCTGATTATCCACTTTCACGTGAGAAACTTTCACCAGTTTTAGCAATGGTCAAATCAAACAGTACAGAACATGCTTTCGAATTATGTGAAGGAATGTTGAACCTTGGTGGATTAGGACATACAGCTGTCATCCATTCAGAAAACGAAGAGTTGCATGTCCAATTCGGACTACGCATGAAAGCCTGCCGTATCTTAGTCAACACACCATCAGCAGAAGGCGGAATCGGAAATATCTACAACGAAATGATTCCATCATTGACACTAGGTTGTGGTTCATACGGAAAGAATTCTGTTTCAAGAAACGTATCAGCAGTCAACTTAATCAACGTCAAAACTGTAGCGAAACGGAGAAATAACATGCAATGGTTCAAATTACCACCAAAAATCTTCTTTGAAAAGAACTCTTTGCTTTACTTGGAAAAAATGGAAAACGTCGAACGTGTCATGATCGTTTGTGACCCAGGTATGGTCCAATTCGGCTACTGTGACACTGTAAGAGAAGTATTAGCACGTCGCAAAAATGATGTGAAAATCGAGATCTTCTCAGATGTTGAACCAAACCCTTCAACAAACACAGTTTACGCTGGTACAAAAATGATGGCGGACTTCAAACCAGATACAGTGATCGCTCTTGGGGGCGGATCAGCAATGGATGCGGCAAAAGGCATGTGGATGTTCTATGAGCACCCAGATACTTCATTCTTTGGTGCAAAACAAAAATTCTTAGATATCCGTAAACGTACGTACAAGATCGACAAACCTGAAAAAACTCAGTTTGTATGTATCCCAACAACATCAGGAACAGGTTCAGAAGTGACACCATTTGCGGTAATCACAGATAGCGAAACACACGTGAAATATCCGTTAGCTGACTACGCATTAACACCAGACGTGGCGATCGTTGACCCACAATTTGTTATGTCAGTTCCCGCTTCAGTTACAGCTGATACAGGTATGGACGTCTTGACACATGCCATCGAATCTTATGTATCTGTGATGGCTTCTGATTACACTCGTGGTTTAAGTTTACAAGCAATCAAATTAGTCTTCGACTACTTGGAAAAATCAGTGAAAACACCAGATATGGAATCACGCGAAAAAATGCATAATGCGTCAACAATGGCTGGTATGGCCTTTGCGAATGCTTTCTTAGGAATTTGTCACTCAGTTGCGCATAAGATCGGTGGAGAATACGGTATCCCTCATGGACGTACAAATGCGATCCTATTACCGCATATCATCCGCTACAATGCGAAAGATCCACAAAAACATGCGATGTTCCCTAAATATGACTACTTCCGTGCGGATACAGACTACGCGGATATCGCGAAGTTCTTAGGTTTGAAAGGGAAAACAACAGCAGAGCTTGTAGAAGCATTAGCAACAGCTGTTAGCGACTTAGGAAAATCTGTTGGTATCGACATGAGCTTGAGAGCGCAAGGCGTGACGCAAGAAACATTAGACACAACAGTTGATCGCATGGCTGAATTAGCGTATGAAGATCAATGTACAACAGCCAATCCAAAAGAACCATTGATCAGTGAATTGAAACAAATCATTATCGACGCATATAATGCGTAATTCATAACTAAAAGTTGTCCCAACAACGAATCAAGCATGAGAGAATCTTCTCACTTGGTTCGTTGTTTTTTCTTTTTAATATAATGATTATCAAGCGATACATCAGAAGAATTTACGAAAATAATTGTTGTAGAATCGCTCAATATGTTGTTAGAAGAGAAAAATGTCGTAGCTTTTTTTTCTGATATCTAAAAAAAGAAGTATTAGATAACTCGAATAATAGGCATTTTGATGAATATGCTATGCTACTATTTTCTATAAAAAAGGAGATGAGATCTTGAAGAAATATATTGTTACTTTGTTGATTGCATGTGTCGTTTCTCTTGGACTATCCTTTCTTTTGGAACGAGAAATCTTACGTAACATTGGCATCGGCTTACTTTTGATCGGAATTGCACTTTCTGGAACAGCAGTTTCAGGGGATCGCATGCGAGCGAATCAGGAAAATAGCGAGTTGGGTTTTCGTAAGAACTACTTTTGGTTTCCTTTACTTGCATGTTTGCCATTTTTTATGGTGTATACATTTTTATAAACGGTTGATTTTGAAGCCATGACGAGCGGTAGGCGTCATGGTTTTTCTTTTGATAGGGCTCTTTTTTACAGGAAACCCATTAATAATCTCGTTATGTCAATTTTAGATAGTTTTTGTTCAAATGATGCTATTTATTGAGAAAGCGTTTACTGATATATTAACAACATAGAATGAAAGCGTTTAAAAAGGAGAGGGAAAATTGATTATTAAAGAGGAACTATTTGTACAGAAAGAAGTTGTGGAAGAAACAATCGATCGATTAGTGGAGAACTTGACGACGATCAACGATGATTCAGGGGAATTTTTATTGGATTTTGATGGGTTAAAGGTGGATGACAAAAGTTGGTCTGTTTGGAATTGGCCACAGGGTGTAGGGCTATACGGTATCTACAAAAATTATCAGTTGACTAAAAATCCTCGTGCGGCGGAAGTGGTGAAAGAATGGTTTGCAGAAAGGATGCAAGAAGGCGCACCGCCAAAGAACGTCAATACGATGGCACCAATCCTCACGATGGCATTTTTATATGAGGAGACGGGTGATACACGCTACTTGCCTTACTTGCAGCAATGGGCAGAATGGGTCATGAATGATATGCCACGGACAGAGGAAGACGGATTACAGCACGCGACATATGGACCAGAAAATAAGAATCAATTGTGGGATGATACGTTGATGATGACGGTTTTACCATTAGCCAAAATCGGTAAGCTCCTAGATCGTCCAGAATACCTAGAGGAAGCCAGATACCAATTTATGATCCACATCAAATATTTGATGGATAAACGTACAGGTCTTTGGTACCACGGGTGGACCTTTGAAGGTAATCATAATTATGCGGAAGCATTTTGGGGGAGGGGAAATTGTTGGCTGACGATTGCGATTCCTGAAATCATCGCGATTCTTGAACTGAAAGAAGGCGATGCTTTCCGTAAATTATTAATCGAAACTCTAGAGGCACAAGTAAAAACCTTAGCAGATCATCAATCAGCAAGTGGCTTGTGGCATACCTTGATCGATGATCCAACCTCATACTTAGAATCATCTGCGACAGCAGGTTTTGCTTACGGTATTTTAAAAGCAGTGCATGAGCGCTATTTGTCTAAGAAATATTTAGAGATCGCCTATCGTGCGATCCAAGGATTGCTTGAGCAAGTAGATGAAACTGGCGAAGTCCAAAATGTTTCGGTAGGTACAGGGATGGGCGATGATCTAGAGTTTTACCGTACGATCGGCAAGACAGCGATGCCTTATGGCCAATCGTTACTTGTATTATGTCTGACAGAATTACTTGTGTCATATTGTTAATCGAAAGGAGAAAAAAATGAAAAAAACACTTGCTTTTGCTTTTTGTTTACTGGGAATCCTCGGTTTGAGTGGTTGTGGTAGTCAGTCAAGTGTCGGTGTTGTCGCAAATGCAGAGGAAGAAGCAACGATTACTTTACGTTTTGCTTATGCCAGTAATAGTCAGCCGGTCATTGATGCAATGAATAAATTCGGAGAGTTAGTAGAAGAAAAAACAGCTGGCTCAGTCAAAGTAAAATATTTTCCTGATGGTCAATTGGGGGGAGAACGTGAATTGATCGAATTGACTCAATCAGGTGCGATTGATTTTACGAAAGTCAGTGCCTCTGCGTTAGAAAGTTTTTCTAAAGTCTATTCGATTTTTTCAGTTCCTTACTTGTTCAATGATGAGCAACATTTCTTCAATGTCATGGAGAACGAAGAAATCATGCAACCCATTTATCAATCAACGACAGATTTAGGTTTTTCTGGTCTCACCTATTATGATTCAGGGCAACGTAGTTTTTATATGGTCGATGGACCGATCCACACACCGGATGATCTAAAAGGGAAAAAAATCCGAGTGATGCAAAGTGAAACGGCCATTAGAATGGTGGAACTACTAGGTGGATCACCTGTGCCAATGGGCAGTGACGAAGTATATACTTCGCTACAGTCAAACTTGATCAACGGATCAGAGAACAATGAATTTGTTTTGTATACAGCCGGGCATGGTGGTGTAGCCAAGTATTATTCCTATGATGAGCATACACGAGTACCGGATATCATCATCATGAACGATGCGATCAAAGAACGTTTGACTACTGAACAACAACAAGCAATCGAAGAAGCGGCGAAAGAATCAACGATTTTTGAAATCGAAGCATTCGCTCAAGCAATCGAAGAAGAAAAAAGAGTAGCAACGGAAGAATATGGCGTCCAGTTCAATGAAGTGGACAATACGCCATTTCGTGAAGCAGTCGCACCGTTGCATGACGAATTCAAAAATCATCCAGATTTTCAAACGCTTTACCGAATGATCCAAGAAGAAGGGGTGTAATCGATGAAAAAAGGAATCAGTCGGCTGTTAGAATTTCTAGGAGCATGTCTGTTGATCGGTATGATCATCATTGTCTTATGGCAAGTATTCTCGCGAACGATTTTGGGTAATCCAAATACTGTAACAGAAGAATTAGTGCGTTTTGGGTTAGTCTGGTTTGCGATGCTATCTTCCGCTTATGTAGTGGGTCAAAAAGGGCACTTAGCAGTTACGCTGTTAAGTGAGAAACTGACTGGCACAAAAGCGAATGTATTGGAAATCGTCGTTCAGTGTCTTTTTCTGGCTTTTGCAATCACGATCATGGTTTATGGTGGTTGGAATGCTGTGACATTGACGATGGGGCAAATTTCCCCTTCATTAGGGATTCCGATGGGCTATGTCTATTTATCGGTGCCGGTCTCAGGTGTTTTGATCATTATCTACAGTTTGATAAATTTGATTGAAGCAATGAATGGGAAGTCTGTCGTTCAGGAAAAGGGATAGGAGGAATTTGATGGCTTTAGAAGCAGGTGCAATTTTATTTTTTGTTTTTGTCTTTTTATTGATTGTTGGAATGCCCATTGCAATCAGTATCGCTTTTTCATCGATGCTCACGTTGTTATTAGTGATCCCCTTTGATGTCGCAGCGTTTAGTTCTGCGCAAAAAATGGTCGGGAGTATCAATAGTTTCTCATTGATTGCCATTCCATTTTTCGTTTTTTCAGGAATCATTATGAACCATGGTGGGATTGCCAAGAAATTAGTTGATTTTGCTATGTTGTTTGTTGGTCGGATACCTGGGTCCTTGGCCCATACGAATGTTTTAGGAAACGCATTGTTCGGCTCAATCTCCAGTTCGGCGATTGCTGCTTCGACAGCGATTGGTGGGGTGCTGATCCCGCAACAAGTAGAAGAAGGGTACGATCGTAAATTTGCGACAGCAGTCAATATTGCTTCGGCACCTACAGGGATGGTGATCCCACCAAGTACAGCCTTTATCATGTATTCTTTAGTTGCCGGAGGCGCTTCGATTTCAGCTCTATTTATGGGTGGCTATTTAGTGGGAGCTTTGTGGTCGTTAGGAATCATGCTCGTTGCATTTGTAGTGGCGAAGAAAAATAAATATCCGACAGTACCAAAAGGACAAGGAAAGCAAGTCGGAAAAGTGTTAAAAGAAGCAATCCCAAGTTTAGCTTTGATCGTTATCATCATTGGTGGTATTTTAACAGGGTTCTTCACAGCTATCGAAGCATCTGCGATTGCGGTATTGTATTCTTTATTGATCTCCATGTTCTTCTACAAGACAGTGAAACTACAAGATATACCAAAGATGTTGGTACAAGCCGTGGCGATGTCGGGAACGATCATGTTTTTATTAGCGACGTCTTCCATGATGTCATTTGCTATGGCATTTACTGGGATACCTCAAGCAATCAGCAGTCTGATCATTGGAGTTACTGATAATCGCTTCATTATTTTATTATTGATCAATATCATTTTGTTACTTGTTGGGATGTTTATGGATGTCGCGCCAGCGATTTTGATTTTTACTCCGATTTTCTTGCCTATCGCGACAAGTGTTGGTGTGGATCCAGTCCATTATGGCTTATTTTCGATCATGAATCTTTGTGTCGGTTCCATTACCCCGCCAGTAGGTACCGGACTATATGTAGGAGCGAGTGTTGGTGGAGTTAAAGCAGAAGCGATGTTAAAGCCACTGTTACCATTTTACGGTGTCATATTAGCAGTTTTATTGTTGATTACGTATTTCCCACAAATCGTGATGTGGTTACCGGATCTATTAGGATAAAGGAGAAGCCATTTTTTATTTAGATGGTCGTCAGTTTACGATACAACCAGGAAATGTTTTGTTGATCCATTCAAGAGATCTGCATCGGATCGTTCGTCAATCAACTGACGTATTCGAGCGTGTCTACATGTTTATCACCCCTGCATTCTTAGAGAGTCGTTCCACCAAGTGGTCCAATCTATCCGCCTGTTTTTGGCCGATCGGTGAACGCCGAAGCCGGATATTACATATTGAACCACAAGTACTAAAAGAAAAACTTTCTTTTATCGACCAAACGTTGGATCGAAAAGATTATGGTGCAGATATTCGTTATGAACAAGCGCTAGTCGAATATTTGATTTTTCTCAACCGTATGGTACAGATCGAAGAACATATTTCGGAAGAAAATTTCACTGTGCCGAATGAACGGTTAGAAAAAATGCTCCAATTTGTCGCAAAGAATTTGAGTGAACCACTCTCCCTTAAACAAATGGAAAAAGAATTCTTCATCAGTAAATATCATGTGACTCGCGAATTCAAAAAACATACTGGTTTTACCTTTCATCAATACGTGATGAAGAAAAAACTACTTTATTCAAAACAACTATTAAGAGAGTACGGCAGCTCAAGTTCCGTTTATAGTAAATGTGGTTTCGCTTCTTATCCTCACTATTTACGCGCATTCAAAACCGAATTTGGCGTAACTCCCAAAGAATTTTTGAAAAAAGATCTGGCAGGAGAGTTTGTTCATTATACGCATTATGAAGAAGAAAACAAAGATCCCTTTTAAATTATTGTTCTTTCCGATATAATTTCCTATATAGAAATAGGAGAGTGGAATATGGAAAACAAAAAACCTTATGGAACCGTTCTAATCAAAGCTTCACATATTTTAGATTATCTAGCAGAGCATCCAGATGCTTCATTACAAGAAATTGCGAAAGGTATCGACATGACGTCTTCTACTACATTAAAAATTTTAGATACGTTATCCTTGATTGGTTATGTAAATAAAAATCAAGAAAAAAATTATCGTTTAGGCGGAAAACTGGTCCGATATGCAAACAAAAATATCGATCAAATCGATCTAGTTGAACGCACTTTGCCATTTTTGGAAAAACTACAACAAACAATTGATGAAACCATTCATCTAGGTATTTTAGACAACAACGAGATTCTCTATGTCAATAAGTTGGACCCTAAAAATCAAACGATCCGTATGTCTTCAAAAATCGGTATCACGAGACCTTTATATAGTTCAGCAATGGGGAAAGCCGTCTTGGCGCATTTTACGGAAGAGCAATATCAACAGTATATTGAAAAATGTCCTCTGATCCCATTCACTGAATATACGATTACCAATCCGTTAAAACTAAAAAAAGAGATCCAGCAAGTCAAACAAACAAAAATCGCCTTCGATGATGAAGAAGTCGAAAAAGATATTTTTTGCATCGGTACCTCTTTAATTCATGAGAACCAAGTGGTTGGAGCGTTTAGTGTCAGTATGCCGAAATACCGATTAAGTGAAGAAAGCAAAGCTCAAATCATTCAAACGATCCTGCAAACGAAAGAAGAAATCGAAAAAACTTTTGAAAAAAACTAAAAAGCGTTTGCATTTTTTTATTCCTGCCGTATAATGAAGATGTAAATTTCTTTATTGTAAACTATAATTTCCAAATAAGAAATGGGTGGGAAAATGAAAAAAATGGATATCTTATCTCGTTTGAAACAAGCGGGAGTTATTGCAGTCGTACGAGGAGCAACAAATGAAGAAGCGCTGAATGCTTGTCACGCGATTATCAAAGGCGGACTAACTGGCATTGAGTTGACCTTCACCGTGCCACAAGCAGATCGGGTAATTAAAGAACTAGTAGAAACATACAAAGACCAACAGGATGTGGTGATCGGTGCAGGGACAGTGTTGGATGCTATTACTGCGCGTTTAGCGATTTTAGCAGGTGCTGAGTATATCGTCAGCCCCTGTTTTGATCAGGAAACCGCAGAACTATGCAATTTATACCAAATCCCTTATTTACCAGGATGTATGACGATCGATGAAATCAAAACAGCGCTAAAAAGTGGCGTAGACATCGTCAAACTATTTCCTGGAAGTGCTTTCGGTCCAAGTATCATCTCTGCATTCAAAGCGCCGATGCCTTATGTCAATATCATGCCTACTGGTGGGGTCAGTTTAGAAAACATGCAAGAATGGTTTGAGGCAGGCGTGATCACTGTTGGTGTTGGTGGGAACTTGTTGGCTCCAGCAGCTCATGGCGATTTTGAGGAAGTGACAAAAGTCGCACAACAATATGCGGCAAAAATGAAAGAAATTACGAGGTAACCGCTCATGGGAAGAGTCGTGACACTCGGAGAGATCATGCTACGCTTGTCGACAGAACAGGGACAACGGTTACAAGACAGTGATCATTTTTGCGCGCATTATGGCGGTGGGGAAGCGAATGTCGCGATCTCATTAGCAAATTATGGACATACGGTTTCGTTCATGTCAAAAGTCCCAGAACATTCCCTGGGTCTGGCAGTCGAAAAACACTTACGAAGCTATGGGGTAGATACTAGTCTACTGCTGAAAGGCGGCCCTCGGCTTGGCACATATTATATGGAAACAGGGATCGGTGAACGTGCGGCTTCAGTCATTTATGATCGTGCCGGTTCCAGTTTCGCGGTGATGGATTGCTTGGAATGGTCATTGGAGGACTGTTTCAAGGGAGTTGATCTATTCCATGTTTCAGGAATCACACCGGCATTATCAGAAAAGTGGCGAGGGTTGACAAAAGAACTCATGGAAGCAGCCAAACAAGCAGGCTGTCAAATCAGTTTTGATATCAATTATCGGGGCAAGTTGTGGACACAACAAGAAGCGGGTAAAGCGTTAGAACAATTATTACCACTCGTGGATATTTGTTCAGCCGGTGAGATGGATGCGCTTTATTTGTTAGGGATAGCAAAAGCACCTGAAACGACAGTAAATCCACTTATTTATTATTACGAAAAAATGCAAGAAAGATTTCCCAACATCCAAACGTTTTACTCAACCAAACGTACGGTGCATTCAGCGAGTGAAAATGATCTACAAGGTACTTTGTGGATGAAGGATAGCTATTTCGAATCGCCCCTTCATCAAGTCACTTCGATCGTTGATCGTGTGGGTGGAGGAGATGCGTTTGCTGGGGGATTGCTTCATGGAATTTTAGAAGAGATGCAACCACAAGCAATTATTGATTTTGCGACAGCAGCCTCTGCGTTGAAACACACGATCCATGGAGATTGCAACCAATTCAATCAAGCAGAAGTTGCTAGTTTTATCGCTAGCGGTTCTGGAAAAATCATTCGATAAAGGAGAGTCTAACAACATGCAAGAAATGGAAACACGTTATACACATAGCCCAGAGGATATCCGTCATTATTCAACAGAACAATTGAGAAATGAATTTTTGGTAGAGAAAGTATTTGTTCCAGGGAAAATCAGTCTTACTTATACGCACAATGATCGTATGATCTTCGGCGGTGTAACACCAACAACTAGTCCATTAGAAATCAAACTAGATAAAGAACTAGGTGTTACTTATTTCTTAGAACGTCGCGAGCTTGGTGTGATCAACATCGGCGGACCTGGATTCATTGAAATCGACGGTGAAAAAGAAGAAATGAAGAAACAAGATGGGTATTACATCGGTAAAGAAACGGAGCATGTAGTCTTCTCCTCTGTAGATCCAGAGAATCCTGCAAAATTTTACATCAGTTCTGTGCCAGCACATCACAAATATCCAAATGTAAAAATCAGCATCGATCAAGTGAAACCCATGGAAACAGGCGAAGGCGTCACATTGAATGAGCGTAAAATCTACCAATATATCCATCCAAACGTCTGTGAAAGCTGTCAATTACAGATGGGTTATACCATTTTAGAACCGGGTAGTTCATGGAACACGATGCCTTGCCATACGCATGAACGTCGCATGGAAGCGTATGTTTACTTTGATTATGCAAATGAAGATACACGTGTGTTCCATATGATGGGTAAACCAGATGAAACCAAACATTTAGTCGTAGATAATGAACAAGCCGTGATTTCACCAAGCTGGTCGATCCACTCAGGTGTTGGCACAAGCAATTATTCGTTTATCTGGGCAATGTGTGGGGAAAATATCACCTATACAGATATGGATATGGTATCAATGGATCAATTGAAATAGGAAAGGAAGATAAAAATGTCATTCAATATGGATATGTTTCGTTTAGACAATAAAGTCGCTTTAATCACCGGTGCGGTATACGGAATCGGTTTTGAGATCGCTCGCTCATTAGCAGAAGCTGGAGCGACGATCGTCTTCAATAATTTAACTCAGGAATCAGTAGATGAAGGGATTGCCAACTACAAAGAAATTGGCATTGAAGCAAAAGGCTATGTTTGTGATGTGACGGATGAGTCAGCAGTACAAGCAATGGTCAAACAAATCAAATCAGAAGTTGGTCCAATCGATATCTTGGTCAACAATGCAGGCATCATCAAACGTACACCAATGATCGAAATGGATGCGGCGGATTTCCGTCAAGTCATCGACGTAGACTTGAACGCACCATTTATCATGTCGAAAGCAGTCATCCCGGATATGATTGAAAAAGGTGGCGGGAAAATCATCAATATTTGTTCAATGATGAGTGAACTTGGCCGTGAGACAGTAAGTGCTTATGCTGCTGCTAAAGGCGGATTAAAAATGTTGACGAAAAACATTGCTTCAGAATATGGTCAGTACAACATTCAATGTAATGGGATCGGACCTGGCTATATCGCGACGCCGCAAACAGCGCCATTAAGAGAAACACAAGAAAACGGGGAGCGTCATCCATTTGACCAATTCATCGTTGGGCGTACACCAGCTGCTCGTTGGGGCGACCCAATCGACTTAGCTGGCCCATCTGTCTTCCTAGCATCACGTGCCTCTGATTTTGTTAACGGACATATCTTGTATGTAGATGGCGGTATCTTAGCTTATATTGGAAAACAACCATAATAAACAAAAAATGGCGAGTGCATACGATGCACTCGTCATTTTTATTTGCGTCGACCATATGTTGATAATGGGATGTCTCTGGCTTCACACCATTCTTTGACAGGGCCAGACAAAATCAAGGATTGTTTGGTTAAATCACTTGTTTTTGTTGCACCGACCATAGCATAGAGCATTCGTAGTTCTTCTTGCCACTGTGCCATAAGAGCAATCGTCTCCTCGATCCCGTGTGTCATGTAGTGCGTCAAGATCGTTCCGGAAATCCCTACAGCGTTCGCACCAAGACACAATGCTTTAAAGATATCATAAGCATTTCGTATGCCACCCGAAGCGATGATTTCGACATGTGTATTCGCTTCGTTTGCTTCAAGTAAGGAGGACACAGTAGACTGTCCCCAATCCGTCAAATAAGCCAATTCACGCTTTTTACGTCGAGCATTTTCGATTTGTGTGAAGCTTGTTCCGCTACGTCCACTGACATCAATCGTCTTGATACCTAGTTCAGACAATTCAATGATGGTTTCCCTCGTCATCCCAAAGCCCACTTCTTTTACGATCACTGGCACATCAAGGGTTTGTTGGATTTCTGCAATCAGTTCTTTCCATTGCGAAAAATCGCGATCCCCTTCAGGCATGACTAATTCTTGTGGTGCATTTAAATGGATCTGTAACGCATCCGCTTGGAAGAGTTCTACAGCTTCTTGGGCACGTGCGACAGAAGTACCAGCACCGACATTCGCTAAAATCTTCCCTTCAGGATAGACATCTCGCATCACCGTATAAGAATCTTCCAAGGAAGGATCTTTCAAGGCGGCGCTGACAGAACCGGTAGCAATCATCAACCCAGCACTTTTAGCAATCTGTGCAAGGTCATGATTGATCTTTTTTGTTTTTTCACTACCGCCAGTCATGGCATTGATATAGAAAGGACTAGAAAGAGTAAAACCTGCAACTTCTGTTTTCAAAGACACGTCATCAACCTTGCTTTGTGGAAGTGGACGATGGACAAGTCGAACGAAGTCAAATTCATTTATCTGTTTGTTGTGAAATGCTTTAGCTAATGATACATGTTCATCTTTTCGATTCATAACTTGTCCTCTTTCTGTTGATGGTAGACATGTAATGGAAGCGGGGTGATCTCAGCTTCTTCCCAAGCACTCATCAATGGAAGGATACCTGATTTTTGGTCCACGATCACGATGCCACAATCCCCACCGCCAGCGCCAGAAGATTTCGCCGCACCTTCAAATTGTTCAGCTAAACAACACAGTTTATTTAATGCTGGTGTTTCGATCAACACACCAGTGATGGCAGACAGATCACGCAATAATTCACGATTTTTACGAATCATTTCTTGGATCAAAGCAACATCGTTTTCTTTAAAACCTTGGATCATCGTGTTGACGCAAAGCGTACTATCTTCAAGGAATTGTTGATACGCCGCCATTTTATCTTCACGAGAGCGATGTACTTGGTCCACTAAGTCGGAAGTAGAGGCAGGACTACCGGTCCAACCAATCAATAAACGGAGATCTTCCGGAGTGTGTAAGGATTCAATAGATAAACCAGGCCAATCAAGCGCTAATAATTCACTGATCGTTTTACTTGATTCTTGTTCTTTGAGCCATTGGTGGTCAAAAGTGGAGAAGGCGATCCAACCACCATAACAGCTAGCCGCAATATCGCCACAAGAACCATTGTCTTGGACAGCTAGATTAGCTAAGGCTGCAATTTTAAAAATCTCAAGCTGAGATAAATTCAGTGCGTAAAATTGGTTCAATGCTCGAACCGTCGCTACCGCTACTGCGCCACTAGAACCTAGTCCATACTTTCTGCCGTTTGAGCTATCTAATTCACTGGTTACCTTCAAATCATAAAATGAAAGAAGAATGTTTTTTTCCTGTGCATATTTCTCAGTTAAACGTATAGCAGCAAGGATATAATGGAACGGGTTTTCACGGATATCTAGAACAAGTTCGCCTTTTCGTCTTGTCCAACGCACAGGCATCTCGCTATATTGTGCAGATTGGATACTTCCTACTTTCCGAGCAGCTTCCACTGTTACTGTGACGAATTGATCGACTGCCACGATGATTGCAGGATGCCCCGTTTCGACAACTGCGTATTCTCCAGCGATATAAAGTTTTCCAGGTGCAGATACTTCAACCATAACAATCTCCCTTTATTCAATAATCGTGATTCCTTGCCCAGCATGAGCAAGAATCACTTGTTGACGGCTAAATAATTCAATGAATTTTGCTTGAACAGCCGTTTGATTTTTCTTTTCAACTAATACTTTGACGTTTGGACCTGCATCCATCGTGAAATAGCAAGGAATGCCTGAAGCACGTAGTTCACGAACTGCTTGCATCGCCTTCAGACTATCTGGAGACCAGTAGGTGAAGGGTGGATTAGCCGCTAACGTGGTGCCGTGCATTTTTAACCCGTTTCGCTCCATGACTTCGCCCACTGTTTGGAACGACTTTTCAGCGATTGCTTGTTTCAGCTCCATTAGATCTGTTTCGACTGAATCAAGCCACCCTTGATAAAAATGCGAAGTTTCCACTGTTCGACGCATCCCATCACGACTAGATACATCTTTTTGTTGATCATTGATCAATACAAATACCATGGCGAGTTCGTCTTCAAATCCATTAGAAGGGATTTGTTGCGCATATGAAGTTTGGTCATCATGCCCTTTTTCCCATTCCACGAAGCCACCAAAAATACTACGACAAGCCGAACCAGAACCCCGACGAGCGAGTCTGGACAGGGCTTGTTTATCCAATTCTAGTCCTAGGGCTTCATTACAGGCGCCAGCTAACGCAGCTAGACCGCTTGCAGAAGAAGCTAAACCTGCGGCTGTTGGAACAAAGTTATGGCTGATCACTTTTGCGCGTTTGTTTGTATTCGCTTGTATGCGTACAAGATCAAGGAAGCGACTGATTTTTTTTGTTGCTGCTTCTGTTTGTAATTCATGATCTAAATAGAACAGATCGTCTGTGAACGAATCTGAAAAAATCACTTCGGTTTCTGTATAAAAGGCATCGAGAGTGAGAGATAAACTGTTGTTCATCGGAAGAATCAATTCTTCGTTTTCCTTGCCCCAATATTTGATCAAGGCGATATTTGTATAAGCACGGGCTTTACCACTAAGCATAGGTATGTACTCCTAATCCTTGAATCCAAGTTTCAGCTGCGCCTGCTTGTATTAGTGCGTGGCTGATTTCTTGAGCTTCTGTTTTTGTTTGTGCTAAAGCAATCATACATCCACCACGTCCGCCACCGGTCAATTTTGCACCTAAAGCGCCAGCAGTATGTGCGGTAGCGATCAGAGTGTCTAAAAAGTCATTACTGATCGTCAAACTTTTTAGAATGCGCTGGGCATCATTCATTGCTTCAGCTAGCTTTTCTGGTGAGTTGTCGATAATTGCTTTTTTAGCTTGTTTCGTCAAGTATCCTAGTTGTTGGATTTTTTGTCCAGTTTTCTGCGCATCTTTTTCAAAAAGGTGAGCCACATCTTTCACCGCTGCACGTGTTTGACCTTTGATTCCCGTATCAGCAACGATCAAAAAAGCATCGATATTCAACGCAAAATAATCAAAAGGATGGCCTTTTGTAAAATAAATCGGTTCGTATCCACTTGTTGCGGCAGCATCGATTCCACTGGGGTTTCCATGTGCGATTTTTTCAGAAACTTGCACATGTGCCAATAATTGTTCTCGTGATAATGGCAACTCATAGGCAGAATAAAAAGCTCGTGTGATCGCAGTGGCTACAGCTGCACTGGAACCCATCCCACGTTCTGCAGGGATGGTGCTTTCAATTGTTAAACGCAATGTGTCTTGCACATGGTAGTGAGTTTTCAGTCCAGCAATCAGCTGTTTGATATTGTTCAACGCATGTGGTGCGTCATTTAAATTTCCTATATAGTAGGAAGAAATAAGTTGATCTTTATTGAATGATGGGAGTGCTTCAAGTGTAGCCGTTACTTTTGTTGCATAAAACGGAAAGGCAATGGCAGGCTCGCCGTAAACGACAGCATGCTCACCCATTAAAATCAGTTTTCCACTCGATTCCCCTTGGCCATGAATTGCCATAGTACAACTCCTTCTTTTCCTCTGAGAGTAGCTTTTAAACAAAAAATAAAGCGCCTATTACTACGTGCGCGATGTTTGTCCAAAAAAACAGTCCTTCTTTATTTTACTAAAACCAGTCAAGAAGTAAAATAAAGAATACGATTTCTCGACAAAAAACGTGATTTTCTTAATAAAATTTTGGTTTTTCATAGGAAAGAAACTTGTCGATTTCGTTTGACACCACAAGATATTGGGGTTATATTTAGAAACATGAGAAAAAAACACTGTATTTAGTGGGAGAAGTGAGTTGGAGGGAAATGAGTGTGATTGTTTTAGCAGGAACGATAGGGGCAGGGAAATCAAGCTTAACAAAAATGATTGCTGACCATTTTAAGAGTCAGGCCTTTTATGAATCAATCGATGACAACGAAGTATTGCCTTTGTTTTATGCAAACCCTGAACAATATGCGTTTTTATTGCAAATTTATTTTTTGAATAAGCGATTTGCAAGTATCAAGCAAGCGATGCAAGAGGATAACAATGTGTTAGATCGTTCGATCTATGAGGATTCATTATTATTTCATTTAAATGCAGATCTTGGTCGAGCGACAGCAACAGAAGTCCAAGTCTACGATGAATTATTGGCGAACATGATGGAAGAATTGCCCTATGCGGCATCGAAAAAACATCCCGATCTATTGGTTCATATTCGCGTATCTTTTTCAACCATGTTAGAACGGATCGAAAAAAGAGGGCGGGCATATGAGCAACTTTCTTTTGATCCTAGTCTCTATGAGTACTATCAAGAATTGAATCGCCGTTATGATGAATGGTATGAAGCTTATGATGAAAGTCCTAAGATTCAAATCGACGGTGACTGCTTGAACTTTGTGGAAGATGAAGCAGCGAGAGTGCAAGTGTTACAAATGATCGAAGAAAAACTAACGGAGATCCGTGAAGAAATCAGCGTATAAAAATGTTCTGACTGAAGTGGAACTTTGAATGGTCCAAATAAAAAATCACAAAAAAGAGGCAACCACAAATGAGTGGTTGCCTCTTGCTTATTTCAATCGTTGTTTAGTCGAACAAAGGGTAGTGAGTTGATTTATTTAGGGTAGAATAATGAGTGAGCAATTCCTGGTGCCCAGTTTGTATCACCGTAGTTCAAGTGAGACTGCCAAGTAATATAAGTCACACCATTGTGGACAACTTCTTCACCGGCTGTATAAGAAACAGGTGAGAAGAAGCTTCCTACTGTCCATTGACGTCCAGTAACGACTTCACCGCCGCCGTTTCCGCCATCGCCCCCGTTTTCGTCACCGCCGCCATTTTCATCGCGGTCAGTTGTGATTGTTAATGTGTTACTTGCATCTGAAACATCGCCTTCATTGCTGATTGCGCGTACTACAAATGAGTATTGTGTTTCAGCTTTTAAGCCTTCTACTTCAAAAACAGTTTCAGTTGTTGAACCAATTACTTGGCCATCACGCAAGATTTCGTATTCTTTGATTCCTTTTGAGTGAGTAGAAGCTCCCCACATCAATGAAACGCTAGAACTTGTCTGACCCATTGAGTGTAAGTGGCTAGGTGCAGTTGGTTTTTCTTCTGTAGTTTCAGATAAAGTTGTAACAGATAAAGCTGTTCTTTCAGAAACTAGACCTGTTTGTCCAACTGCTTCGATTTCATATTTATATGTAGTTTCTGCAGTTAGGTTTTGATCACTGAAATCTGGTGAAGCTGTGTTTCCTAATAATTGACCATCACGGTAAACGTTGAATGATGAAGCATTTGCTTGTCCGTCCCAAGTCAATTGAGTTGTTGAAGAAGTTACGTTAGTAGTACGAACGTTACGTGGTGCTGTTGGTGCTACTGGAATTGCTGAATCACCTTTCAAGTTCACATCGATTACTTGGTAGAATGCCATTGCTGTATCATCTACATCCCAAACTGCTAGAACAACATGATAACCAAGACGGTCATTAGGGATGTTCACTGAGTGTGATGGATTTGTTGCAGCTTGAGCCCCACCATGGTTGATCGTTGTTAACAATTCAAAATCGCTACGATCTAACTGATCATTTGGATTCCAATCAGCTTTTGTGATGTAGTAATGCCATTTAGTGGTGCTGTGTGATTGTGTATAGCGCCAAGTGAATGTATTAGGACCTGTGTTCAAGTCTTGTTTTGTCCACATAGTCGAAGTTTGACGGTCTAAGTTGAAGTTGTTTCCAACTGCACCGCTTGCAGAAGCAATCTGTCCGTCAGCAGGACCAGCTGCTGGGTAGCCTTTCAATGCTTCTAATGATTGTGGTTCATAGATTACTGGACCGTATTTTGCTAATGCAGAATCGTGATTAATTAGACGGTCGCGGTGTCCTTGATAAGAACGACTGATCGGTGACTGCACATAACCGTGAGCTGAAACGTCTTGTCCTCCGATAGATAAACCTACTCCTAATAAAACGCTAGAGCATAGAACTGTTGCTAAAATTTGCTTTTTCATGTTTCCCTCCATAGATAAAATGATATTTTTAGATAACTAATAAGGTCGATGAGTATGACTCGTTCGATGTGCCTCGTTGTTATCTGTATTTAATATTATCAGAGAATTGCACTATTGAATAATCTGTTTATACCGAACATTAGGTAAAATTGGGTCTTGACGTCAAATGAGGGTGTTTTTATCCAAAACATGAATAAATATTGATTTAAAGGCATTTTTATTGTCTTTTTTATTTGTTATTAGTTATTTATTTTGTATAATAAATAACAATAAAAAAATAAAAAGATAAAATTTTATTCTAATTGAGAAAGCTTGGAATGGCGCTTATAGTTATTTTTTGACGTTTGATTATTTTTAAAATATATCTTTTTATTGACTGTTTTAGTCCTTTTTTGTAGATTTGATCATCAATTTTTTGGTTTGAGATTGTGAAAGGAGTGTTCGGTCTTATTATCGAAAAAAGTCAATTTAGAATATCGTTTATTTGGATTCAAGAGTTTCGAGATGACTAAATACTACATCTCAAGCAATTCTATATATTTTATCTATTTATAGAAGGAACTGGATACGAAGAGGGAGAGAATGTGTTTTACAATCTGTGATAATGGATGAGCACTTTGAAAAACTAGCACCTGTATAATTCGTCTCGAATGTTACAGGTGCTAGCTTATTTTTGAGGCAAAGAAAGTTGTTCTAGCCTCAGTTTTATAGGGTTTTGTTTACGTGGAATGTTTTCTATATTATCGTTTTAATTATGTTTATAAGGTTTATTTTATTTAGGATAGAATAAGGCATGAGCAATTCCGGGTGCCCAGTTTGTATCTCCGTAGTTCAAGTGAGATTGCCAAGTGATGTATGTTACACCGTTGTGAACAACTTCTTCGCCTGCTGTATAAGAAACCGGTGCGAATAAGCTTCCTACTGTCCATTGACGTCCTGGAGTGACTTCGCCACCACCGTCGCCGCCATTGTCATCGTGATCTGTCGTAATAGATAACGCATTGCTTGCATCAGATAGTTCATCCGTATTGCTGACTGCGCGAACCACGAATGAGTAGGCAGTGTTTGCAGCTAATCCAGACACTTCGTATGCTGTTTCTTTTGTTGAACCAATCAATTGATTGTTACGGTAGATGTTGTATTGTTTGATTCCTTTTGAATGAGTAGAAGCGCCCCACATCAATGAAACACTTGAACTTGTTTGACCCATTGAGTGTAAGTGAGTCGGTGTAGTTGGTTTTTCTTGTGCATTTTCTGTTGCAGTTTTTACTGTCAAAGCTGTCTTAGCAGAGACTAAGCCAGTTTGTCCAACTGCTTCGATTTCATAGTTATAAGAAGTATCCGCAGTTAAGTTTGTATCATTGAAATCTGGCGATGATGTATTTCCGATCAATGCGCCATCGCGATAAACATTATAAGATGCAGTATTCGCTTGACTATTCCAAGCTAATTGGACAGTTGAAGAAGTTACATTCGTCGCACGCACGTTTTGTGGTGCTGTTGGTGCTACTGGAATCGCAGAATCACCTTTCAAGTTGACATCGACTACTTGATAGAAGGCACCGCCTGTATCATGAATGTCCCATACAGCTAAAACAACATGATAACCGATACGGTCGTTTGGAATGTTGACTGTGTGGTTACGATTATTTGCAGAAGCAGTTCCATCATGTTGGATTTCTGTAATCAACTCTAAATCGCTGCGTTTCAGTGGTGCATTCGGGTTCCAACCTACTTTAGTAATATAATAATGCCATTTAGTTGTACGGTGAGATTGTGTATAGCGCCATCTGAATGTGTTCGCTCCTGTTTCTAAGTTTTGTCTTGTCCACATTGTTTCTGTTTGGTTGTCTAATACAAAGCTTCGTTGAACAGCTCCGTTGGCAGAAGCGATGCGACCGTCGACAGGACCTCTTTCCGGGAATCCTTTACCGGCTTCTAATGATTGCGGTTCGTAAACCACAGGACCATACTTAGCTATTGCAGCAGCTAAGTTGACGTTGCGGTCTAAGTGCCCTTGATACGCACGACTGATCGGTGATTCAACATAACCGTGAGCAGAAGCGTCTTGTTCCCCGATCGCTAAGCTTGCTCCAAATAAAATCCCCGAGCATAAAACGGTACCCAAAATTTGTTTTTTCATTTTTCCCTCCATATGTAAATAAGATTTAGATAACGCATAATAAAAGACGAGTTTCGTAATTATCTCTTTATCGTGTTATCTGGAATTAAGATTATCAAAAAAAACGAATAGTTACGAATCAGTTTATACCGATGTGTAGGTAAAAAGAATAATAGAAACATAAATAATATGATTTGTTATAACGTTGATTTTTTAGGGGTTTTTTTACCGTTTTTGGAAAATAAGAACATTTTTTTATAAAAAAATATTTCTTTGTATTAAGAATCAAATGATTTTCCCTAGATTATATTTTAGTTATCTTAAAATAAAAGAAGTGGAATTATATAAAACGTAAATGAGGTAGTAGCAGTAGGGGGACAGATTCGATTGGTGATAAGCGAAGCAACAAAAATGTCTAATTACTGAGCTGTATGTGAAGAAGAATTGCTACGATTAAATAGAAAAAAGTGAAGAAACGATTGACAAAAAGAAATAGATTTGGTATGATAATTAAGTTGAGAAATAAAAGCAGAAGCACCCGCTTCTCGCCTTAGTTGATACAGTCACTGGGCTAGATAGTTTTCATCTATATGTAGTATAGGTGGAGTACGTGCGGGTTCTATCAAGAGAACTCGTTTTTTTATTGCCGTTCATTCGGTAAGCTTTTCTTTCTCTCATAATATTTGGAGGTGAATGACCATAGCAAAGGATATGATGGTTAACGACGGCATTCGTGCACGTGAATTACGATTGATCGGTTCAGATGGTGAGCAATTAGGAGTTAAGTCAAAAGCAGAAGCATTGCAAATTGCAGAACAATCAAACTTGGATCTTGTGTTAGTTGCTCCAGGTGCGAAACCACCAGTAGCGCGAATCATGGACTACGGAAAATACCGTTTCGAGCAACAAAAGAAAGACCGCGAAGCGCGTAAAAAACAAAAAGTGATCAATGTAAAAGAAGTTCGTTTAAGTCCAACGATTGATTTGAATGACTTCAATACAAAACTTCGTAATGCACGTAAGTTCTTAGAGAAAGGCGATAAAGTGAAAGCTTCTATCCGTTTCAAAGGCCGTGCCATTACCCACAAAGAAATTGGTCAAAAAGTCTTGGATCGCTTAGCTGAAGAAACTGCTGATATTGCAACAGTGGAACAAAAAGCGAAAATGGACGGACGCAGCATGTTCTTGACGCTGGCACCGAAAAACGACAGTAAGTAATTTGAATGACTAACTGATTGTTGGACAGTCAATAGTCGGATAACGAAAGATTTTGAGGAGGAAATATAGTCATGCCAAAACAAAAAACACACCGCGGATCAGCAAAACGTTTCAAACGTACTGGTAAAGGCGGATTGAAACGCTTCCGTGCGTTTACAAGTCACCGTTTCCACGGTAAAACTAAAAAACAACGCCGTCAATTACGTAAAGCGCGCATGGTTTCTAGTGGCGATTTCAAACGTATTCGTCAACAACTAGCAAAAATGAAATAAGAACGTAAAATAACTGAAATTTAAAGATTTATTTTTATTAGGAGGAATTATACATGGCACGTGTAAAAGGTGGAACAGTAACTCGTAAACGTCGCAAAAAAATGCTGAAATTAGCAAAAGGTTACTACGGTTCAAAACACACTTTATTTAAAACAGCAAAAGAACAAGTAATGAATTCATACAACTACGCATATCGCGATCGTCGTCAAAAGAAACGCGACTTCCGTAAATTGTGGATCGCTCGTATCAACGCAGCGGCTCGTATGAATGGCTTAAGCTACTCAAAATTGATGCACGGTTTGAAATTAGCTGAAATCGACATCAACCGCAAAATGTTAGCTGACTTGGCTGTCCATGATGCAGCAGCATTTACTGCATTAGCTGACCAAGCAAAAAATGCTTTAGCTAAATAAGCGCTATAAAAAAACACATCCAGATTTTCTGGATGTGTTTTTTTATATCTATCAAACTTCAATAAAATTTCTGTTATATACAAATAGATTGAAATAACCAAATAGATAAAGTGCATGATATTTTTTTGAAAAGAAAGGTTACCATAGCTCATTTTTTATCTTAGATAATGAATCTTTGTATATAGTTATCTGACTGAAATGTTTTTTCAAAAAACATTTCAGTAGCTCGTAATGAATCTTTTTTAATCATATGTACTTATTCTGTCGTTAATATTTAATGAAAGCGATTTCTCGGTAGGGTAGAATAAGTCAACTGATATATCAGTGAGATGAAATAGAATGGAGTGAGTCTATGAGCGAAATGATTATTGGCATGTTGTTGATTTTGTCGTTCTTTTTTATGGTTTGGTATTGTGTCAAAGGACTTAATTTGATGGTTGGTTTAGCGATCATGGCGACGATTTGGATGGGATTGGCGCTGATTGGTAATTTTTTCTCACCGAATGCTGCAATGGAAGGACAGTCAGTCATTGATGTGTTGACCCATGTATATGCTACTGGTCCAGCGGAATATGCGAAATCGATTTTAGTGAATGTATTCTTTGGTGCGTTTTTTGGTCGAGTGTTGGTAGATAGTGGGATAGCGGCTACATTGATTCGAAAAGTCGTAGAGCTTGGCGGTGATAAACCGCGGATCACGATGAGCCTTTTGTGTCTTGTAACGTCAATTATTTTTATGTCGATGACCGGGATTGGTCCAGTGATTTCAATTGCCGTGATCGTTTTACCGATTTTGATGTCGTTAGGAATTACTGCACCTGTTGCTCTATTTGCATTCATGGGTTCGATCATGGCAGGGATCTTTGCAAATATTGTCAATTTCAAGCAATATCAAACAATCTATGCAGGTTTTAATTCTGCGGCTGAAAATTATACATACAATGATTACTTTCAAATCGGAATGATTGGCATGATCGTAAGTTTAGTAATCGTTCTACTTGTAGCTAATATATCAATGAACCCGAAGAAACGCTATGCAATGGCAGCTGAACTTCCACGAGAAGGTGGGGAAGCACCAATGATTTCTTGGTTGGCAGTCGTTATACCTGTATTAGGAGTAGTGGTGTTAGAAATCCCGATCATTCTTGGTTTTATGTTGGCAGGGATCTGGGCGTTGCTATTTACAGGGAAATTACGTGGGGGATACAAGGAGATTTGTCGGCAATTCGCTAAATTATTTACAGATGGAGCAACAGATGTAGCACCGATGGTTGGCTTTTTGATGACTTTAGCGATGTTCAATAATTCGGCGGTATATGCTTCTTCTTATTTCTCTGCAATTTTGGGAGACTTTATTCCTCAGACACCTTTTGTGTTAGCACTTGCCTTTGCATTGTTGACGCCTCTGGGTTTTTTCCGTGGTCCGTTGAGTCTAGTCGGTTCGGGATCAGCAATTTTAGCAGTAGTTTTAGCCGTCAATCCGACGATGCCCGTGGCCTTCTTATTTCCACTATTTGCGACGACGACCATTGCGCCACAGCATTTAGATATCACTCAATCCTGGATCGCATGGGGATTAGGGTATACAAAAGTTTCCTCTCGTGAATTCATGAAAAAATCGATTCCGACAGGGTGGGCGATCGGTGTGATCGTCTGTATCTTGACGTTGATCCTTTATGGTAATTTTTGATAGGTATAGAAAGTAAAAAATTTGGAGGATGCAAAATGAAGCGTGCAGTAAGAATGGGCATCGATGTAGGCGGTACCCATACAAAAGCAGTCGCAATCGACAATGCGACACATGAAATCATCGGTAAATCATCTGTTAAAACAACGCATCACCATCCAGAGGGTGTAGCTGCCGGGGTCGTACAATCGTTCCAAAATTGTTTGCAAGAAAATCAAATCAGCCCCGAGGATGTTGTTTTTGTCGCTCATTCCACAACTCAAGCAACGAATGCCTTGATTGAAGGAGATGTGGCAAAAGTAGGAGTGATCGGAATGGCAAAGGGCGGTTTCGAAGGGTTTCTGGCGAAAAGACAAACTCGGTTAGCCCCAATCGATTTAGGGAATAATCGAAAAATAGACATTGCAAATGTGTTCTTGCCAATCAAACAATTGACAAATGAACGAGTGTTAGAGACGATTGCTACACTGAAAAAAGAACAGGCGGAAGTTTTAGTTTCTTCCATGGCTTTTGGCGTAGATAATAGTGAACCAGAACAAGTCATCTATTCACTTGCTTCGGAACAAGGGATACCAACAACGATGGCTTCTGAAATCACAAAGCTTTATGGTTTGACGAGACGCACACGAACGGCAGCGATCAATGCCTCGATTTTGCCTAAAATGTTAGAAACAGCGACATCAACTGAACGTTCGGTTAGAGCTGCCGGTGTCAATGTTCCTTTGATGATCATGCGTGGCGATGGTGGGGTAATGGAAATCGCTGAAATGAAGAAGCGGCCAGTTTTAACGATGCTTTCAGGACCAGCTGCCTCTGTCATGGGTTCTTTGATGTATTTACGTGCCTCGAATGGTGTGTATTTTGAAGTCGGAGGGACAACGACCAATATTGGTGTTATCAGGAATGGGCGTCCAGCCATCGATTACTCAGTGGTCGGCGGTCATGCGACCTATATTTCATCGTTAGATGTTCGTGTCTTAGGTGTGGCCGGTGGTTCAATGGTTCGGGCAGATCGCACAGGGATCCTTGACGTGGGACCACGTTCTGCCCATATCGCTGGATTGGATTATGCTGTATTCACACCGATTGAAAAAATCGATCAACCGAAAATCGTTTTTTTCTCACCCATTGAGGGAGATCCGGCTGATTATGTCAAAGTGATTTTGGCAGACGGAAAAGAGGTCACTATTACCAACACATGTGCAGCGAATGTTCTTGGGCTTGTCCAAGAAGAACACTTTTCCTATGGTGATCCACAAGCTGCAAGAAAAGCCATGGAAGCTTTAGCAGCTTATTGTCAGACTTCTGTGGAAGATATCGCTGAGCAGATCATGGCAAAAGCTTATGCAAAAATCGAACCAGTGATTTTGGAACTGGCAGAAAAATATCAATTGGAAAAAGAGCAAATCTCCTTGGTTGGGGTAGGCGGTGGAGCAGCGTCCTTAATTACTTATTTTAGTCAGAAAATGGGTGTTAAGTATTCAATACCAGAAAATGCGGAAGTGATCTCATCTATCGGTGTGGCATTAGCGATGGTGAGAGATGTAGTGGAACGGATCATTCCTTCACCAAGCAAAGAAGATATTCGAGGATTGAAAAATGAAGCGATGAATAAAGCAATCGAATCTGGCGCTACACCAGAATCGATTGAAGTCCATGTTGAAATTGATCCACAGACGTCGAAAGTTACGGCAATTGCCACAGGTTCAACGGAAGTCAAAGCGACTGACTTAACAAAGCAGATCAGTGAAACAGAGGCGTTGACAATAGCCTCAGAAGACCTGCGTCTACCACTAGAATCTGTTCGTTTATTAGCGAATACTGCTTTCTTCTATGTGATTGGAGAAAATAACCCAGAGCATGTGATCGGTGCGTTACGGATCATCGATCAAAAAGGATTCATCAAGGTTCAAAGAGGGTATGCGAAATGTCTGAAAACCACAGCTGAACAGTATCTCGCCGCTGTCCAACAGTTATGGGAAGAACTTGCAGTCTATCAGACTGAACTGATTGCTCGACCGGAATTTTATCTATGTATCGGCGCGCGTGTCGCAGATTTTTCGGCGACAGAATTTGAACAACTACAACTCTTGATGGAGTTAGAAATCGCGATGTTGGATCCAACGGAAGAAGTGATCGTGATTGCGGGAAATATCAAGCAAAAGTAAACTAGATGAGTTGATTTCAAAATTAATGACGATTTCTGATAAACAGTGGTGTGATTATCAATTTCAACGAGATCTTTTAGTAGGGAAATTCTCACTTTCTGAGCAACGAGCGTGGGGAGAACTGGCGAGACAATGTGGAGAAAGGTTAGCAGAATTGATTTATCGAAAGTACCGTACAAGGAATATTCATGCGCTTTGTCGTACATTCGATGTCGCTATCTCCTATGGAGAAACAGCATGGCGGAATGATCGTTTGACACTCGCGACTTACGATGAAACAACGGGGATCTGTTTAATGACAGAACCAATTCAGAAATTTGAACAAGAAAAGATCACTGAGCTCCCACTGGAACAAGTTACTTCTTTGATTTTAGCGCATGAATTATATCATCATCTTGAAACACGCGATCCTACATTGTATACCCAACAGAAAACCCTAGAACTATGGCGATTTTTTGGGTATCGTCATCAGTCTAAGATCCGAGCATTGAGTGAGATTGCAGCGATGAGCTTTTCGAAGAAGTTGAATAACGTGGGCTTCTCACCATATGTGTTAGAAGTCGCTATGACTTGGCCATATGACTCCCGATTATGTGAGTATCTCGTCCAGTCATTTAAGTCGTTTTGAATAAGAAAAAAAGGCATAGCCCTTCCTGAAAGTTCGGGAGGCTACGCCTTTTTTCATTATACTTCTGAAGAGATTATTTCAAAATAACTCGGATAATGAAGGATCACTTGTTCTTGTTCCTCAATGATCATATGGAGGTGGAGGTTACAAAGAAAGCCCACTTCATCAAGTGCGTGTTCTTTCATGGCTCTCAATAAGATTTGATGTTCATCTAATACACGGCCCCAATCTAATTCAGAAATCGTCAAACGCAACCAACGGAAACGATCTAAGTGAGTGCTATAGCTTTCAAGCCAAGTCCATATTTCTTCTTTCCCCGCGACTTTGTAACACATTTGGTGAAAGGCTTTATCCAAAAGAAAGAAGGTTTTTTTGTCTTGTGCCAAGATCGCTTGATCCGTCTGTTCTAAAATCATCTCCAAGCGTTGATGAGCGGTAACGTTCATTTTAGCACTGCACTCTTGTAAAATCGGTTGCTCTAATTTTTCTCGCATGTAACGTGCCAAGTCTGCGGAACGTATGTCGATTTTTGAAATATATGTACCGGATTGAGGAATTGTTTTGATCAATTCCTGATTTCTAAGTTGGATCAACGCTTCTCGAATCGGCGTGCGTCCGATCGTTAGTTGTTCTTCTAAGATTCTGTCGGAAATCTTACTCCCAGGAGCTAATTCAGAATAGATGATTTGTTGTCTGATGGCTTCGTATGCTTGTTGTTGCAAATTGTTCCCCATAGAACACCCCTTTCAAAAAGTTATATCCAGTATAGCATATCCTTTACTGAGAACAGAATAAGGGGGAGGTAAGCAGATCAGCGAACAGAAACACAAAAATAGAGCCGCAAACGATTGGTTTGTCGACTCTTTTCAATACATATCCATAGTGCGAACATCTCATCCTTTCACGAAAGCAACAGTCAATCTGGGCGAACTTCCTGCAGTTGTTTGACACGACCACCGATTTGATTGGCAAAGGTTTCTGATTCTTTTTTGTCTTTGAAGACAAGCAAGGTTTCCGGGTTTTTTTCACGTGTGCGACAGCCAGTTTTATCAATATAACCGTGTAAGACTTTCACGACATACATTATAATCACCTGCTTTTTTTCTTTCCATTATACAAATCAGGGGTTAAAAGGCAAGAATAAACACTTATTTTTTCTTTTATTTCATTTCTGTTGCAGAATCAGGGTCTGTGTCGATGTTTGCATAAGTTTTAAACAGACTATCCAAGCTAGGATTTACACGGCCTAGTTTGACTAAACGTTGATTTTCTGCAAGCAAGAAACAGTGTTGGCTTGTACCGGTCGTCCGTAAACGCTGATCTTCTGTGTCGTAGATCTCATAACGGAAATTCAAGCGTGTACCTGTATAGCTTTCGATAATTGGTTGGATCAAGATTTTGTCCCCATAACGGATCATCTCTTTGTATTCGCAACTTACGCCTAGTACAGGGATGATGATGCCTTGTTCCTCGATTTTCTTGTAACTAAAATCTAAATGTTCTAACAACGCAACACGTGCTTCTTCGAACCAGCGGATATAGTTGCTGTGGTGAATGATACCCATTTGATCGGTTTCATAATAAAAAGGCTCTCTAAGGTAGCCGGTATATTTTTCCATTGTTATGCTCCTTCTTATTTTTGACTAAAATAATGCATCCATTTTGGGATGTACTGACTGATTTGAGTCGGTAAAACGACATACTGCTCTTTTGCTAATTGGTCGCCGATAAAGCTATGCAAATAGACAGCAGCACTGATCGTTTGGTCATTTTTTGGAAACTGAGCTAAAAAACCAGCAATCATGCCAGCTAACGTATCCCCCATACCACCTGTTGCCATAGCTGGTGAACCTGCTGTATTGTAATAGATGCCATTTTGCCCATAGATCGTTGTTTGATGACTTTTTAAAACAAGGGATGCCCCTAATTCTTGTTGCTTCTGCTGATTATTCTCTTCAGATTGCTCATCTAAACGCAATCCACTGACACGTTGCCATTCCATTTGATGGGGTGTGAGAACGGTATGCTCTGGATAAGGAAGCTCCAGCGAATGCGTAGCAAGTAGTGTCAGGGCAGAACCATCAATGACTAACCATTGTTTTTCTGTTTGATTTGTCAGGACAAATTGCAGAAGTTCAAGGCTTTGGTGGTTGGTTCCTAATCCCGGACCAATCAGTAAGACATCGGCATCTTCAAAAGCCGAATGCCATGTTTCTTTATTTGCCCAATCCCCTACCATTGCCTCTGGTAAATGACTATGGACGGCTACGTGATTATTAGGATTAGTTACAACAGTTGTCAAGCCAGCCCCACTATGGACAGCTGCTAAAGCGCTCATGATGATCGCACCGCCAAACTGTTCATTTCCGCCAATCAGTACGACTTTTCCATACGTACCTTTATGGGATTCCACAGGACGATGAGTAATCACTTGTTGGAGTAGATGTTCATTTAATTCCATAAGAAAGCCTCCTTTTTTTCATTATAGCCCATAATATTTAGGGAAAAAACTGTTTCGTTTATCCGTTGTCTGATTTTTTAAACAATTTGTCTGATTTATGTTATGATGAACTCGTAGACTGAATGAGTGGAGGAGTAACTTTATGACAATCAATTGGCAAAAAGAAGTCGAAGCACGTAAAGAAGACTTGCTTGAAGACTTAAAAAATCTTTTACGCGTAAGCAGTGAACGTGATGATTCAAAAGCAACTGCAGATGCACCATTTGGACCTGGTCCTCGTGACGCATTGAAACACATGCTTGCTTATGGTGAACGTGATGGCTTCGTTGTAAAAAACGTGGACAATTATGCAGGACACATCGATCTAGGTGAAGGAGACGAAACCTTAGGGATTTTTGGGCATATGGATGTTGTGCCTGCTGGCGATGGCTGGGATACTGATCCTTACGAACCAGTGATTAAAGACGGAAAAATCTTTGCTCGTGGGTCAAGTGATGACAAAGGACCAAGTATGGCTGCCTATTATGCGATGAAAATCATCAAAGACCTAGATTTAGAATTATCGAAAAAAGTTCGCTTTGTCGTAGGTAGTGACGAAGAAAGTGGTTGGGCAGATATGGCTTACTACTTTGAACATGAAGAAGAACCTGATTTCGGTTTCTCACCAGATGCGGAATTCCCGATCATCAACGGAGAAAAAGGCAATGTTTCTTTCGCATTCCGTTTTAAAGGCGATAATGCCGGTGACTATGTATTGAAATCATTTACGTCAGGTTTACGTGAAAACATGGTGCCAGGAACAGCGACTGCAAAAATTGAAGTACCAAGCGCAGATGCAGCAGTTGCATTAGAAAAGGCATTTTATGAATTTATTGAAGCAAACCCAATCAATGGTTCGATTGAAGCAGAACATACATTTGTTACGATCAACGTAGTCGGAAAAGGGGCACATGGCGCAAGCCCACAATCTGGGATCAATGCCGGCTCTTTCTTAGCGAGCTTCCTTGATGATTATGAATTTATTGGTGCAGCTAAACAATTCATCCATGTGGCAGCTACTTATGTCCATGAAGACTTTTATGGTGAGAAATTAGGCGTTGCCCACGAAGACGAAAAAATGGGTAAACTAACAATGAACGCTGGGTTGTTTGCGTTTAAAGAAAATGGTTCAGAAGACGATAACTATATCAACATGAACTTCCGTTTTCCTAAAGGCACAACCACAGATGAATTAGAAAGCAAACTGAACAAAACAGTAGCAGACGAAGGTGCCTCAGTTACTCGTGGTGCCCGTGTAATGGAACCACATTATGTACCAATGGATGATCCGTTGGTTGAAACATTATTACAAGTCTACGAAGATCATACCGGCGAAAAAGGCTATGAGCAAATCATCGGTGGTGGCACATATGGACGCTTATTAAAACGCGGTGTGGCGTATGGCGCAATGTTCCCAGGCTACACAGATACGATGCACCAAGCAAATGAATTTATGAGTCTAGATGACTTGTTCCGTGCGACAGCGATTTATGCGGATGCTATCTATCGTTTGGCGAAGTAAATCATCTTTATTCGTACTTCAACATTCATTGCAAAAGTCAGAAATAGTTGTATGCCTATCTTAGATATAACATGATAAAATCAATAAGTAACAAATGACAAAAACTTGAGTGACACTTGACCTTCAGAGAATTGGGCTTCTCTGAAGGCTTTTTTTGGATTCCGAAAAGCGGATATGTTAATAAATAAATAAACGTCTGCCTGACTAGTCATTTATTTATTAGTTATAGTTGTAAAGGTTGTTTACATTTACTTGTTAATCTAATATTATAATAAGTGTATACAAATTTTGGAGGTGAAATGAATATGCCTAAATACATCGAAATCGCTCGTTCTTTGAAAAATAAGATTATCGAGGGTGAATTTAAAGAAGGCGAGCTATTACCAAACCAAGAAGCATTGGCAAAAACCTATCATACGAGTCGAGTAACTGTCAGAAAAGCGATACAGTTATTGATTGATGAATCTTTACTTTACACGAGACGGGGATCAGGGACATATGTTAGGAGCAACATAAAAAAGGACAATGAGAGTGTGACCCAGATCAATAGCGTATTTGGGACTTCTGCTCAAGAAGGGACGGCGGTGACCAGTAAAATCATCCGCTTTGATGTGCGTTTTCCCACTTCTTATGAGTCTGAAGAATTGAAAATAAAGGCGACTGATCCGGTCTATGATATTAAACGAGTGAGATATGTCGATGAAGAGGCGAGAAGTATAGAGACATCTATCATGCCTCTTAAGTACATCAAAGATTTGGATGAAGAGATTTTAAAGGGGTCTATCTATAACTATATCAGAGAAGAGTTAGGTTATGTGGTCAGTGCGGCCCGTCGAGTGATCATTGCTTCAAAAGCAAATCATTTAGACAGTGAAGAGTTTGAGATCGAGGTAGGCGACCCGATTTTGGAAACCAATCAGATCGTCTTTTTTGATGATGGTACGCCGTTTGATCTATCTAAGACAAGATATCCCTATACGTCAGGGAAAATAGTAGCAGACATCAATTAGATAATAATACTTAAAAGACTGTGCTTGTCACGATCAAGTGTGGTCTTTTTTCTTTCTTTTGAAAATAAGTATACACTAATTTTAATTTTGTATTTACAAAAAAGCTTACAGGTGATATTCTGTATTAGAAATTGATATACAACTATAGACAATTCAGGAGGCATAAATAAATGGATGAGAAAAAAAGGGAAGCTTTGATGGGGAAATTTGTTTTAACAGCTCAAAAAATCGGCAATCAAGTTTATTTAAGAACACTACGTGATTCATTTGCTACTATCATGCCTTTATTCATTTTAGCAGGTATTGCTATTTTAATTAATTCGGTAGTGTTAGATCCGTCAGGTTGGTTCCAAAATATGATCAGCGCGGACACAATGACATCTTGGCAAAACTGGGGATCGATCATTACGAACTCGACCCTTAATATCACTGGGATTATTCTTGTGATCACCATTGGCTATTTCTTGTCAAAAAATAGAGAGTATGATAATCCAATTGGCGTCGTGATCGCTGTTGTTCCAGCATTTTTGACGTTGCTTCCAACAATGATCGAGACAACGCCGATCAATGGGGAAACGGCTGTGGAAATCAGTGGGGTCATCAGTTACGGGAATATTGGTTCAAAAGGAGTCTTTGCTGCCATCATTACTGGATTATTGGCAACAGAGCTATACATTCGTCTGACACGTTCTAAAAAATTGCAAGTCAACTTAGGAGATAGTGTTCCGCCAGCGGTAGGAAAATCTTTTAACACGATGTTTCCATTGATCATTGTCGTTTCATTGTTTGCCTTTGCTTCATTTTTGATCCAACTAACAGGAAATGATTTTATGAGAATCATCGAGCAATTCATCCAAGAACCGTTACGTGGTGTAGGTACGTCATTTATTGGTTACTTATTTTTAGTTTGCTTTGGCAACTTACTATTTTCTTTCGGTATTCACCAATCTGTCATCACAGGTCCGATCTTAGATCCATTGTTGATGGTAAATATGAATGAGAATATGGCAGCTACTGCGAATGGTGAAGCTGCTCCTCACATCATTAACTCAGCGTTTCACCAAGTATATGGCGCTTTGATGGGTGGAACGGGTTCGACGATTGCTTTAGTGATAGCAATATTGATTTTTAGTCGCTATCAAGCATATAAAGATTTATCTAAGTTGGCGTTAGGCCCTAATATTTTCAACATCAATGAACCTGTGATTTTTGGATTACCGATTGTCTTCAACTTACCGATGATCATTCCTTTTGTATTGTCACCGATCATAGGTACGACCATTGGCTATTTAGCAACATCGATGCAGCTAGTCAATCGCTGTGTGGTGCCAATTCCTTGGACGACACCACCATTTTTAAGTGGCTTTTTAGCAACAGCAGGTGATTGGCGAGCAATTGTTGTTCAAGCGGTCATTATCGTTGCGTTAGTTTTCTTCTATCTGCCATTCTTGAAAATCAGTGAACGGGTCGCTCGTACAAATGCTGAGATGAGTCTTACTTAAACGACTGCTAAAGGAAATAGACAAATGATAAATAGAACGATGATTGGAATGATAAGATGGTAAAGGAAAAATTTTTCTGGGGAGATTCCTCCTCAAGTATGCAAACGGAAGGTGCTTGGAACGAAGGCGGAAAAGGATTGTCTGTTTATGACCTTCGTGAAGCGACTGAAACTACTTCAGATTGGAAACATGGGATTGATCGCTATCATAGATATGAAGAAGATCTTGATTTGATGCAAGAAATGGGCATGAATTTTTATCGCTTCCAAACTTCTTGGTCACGTGTCAATCCTACAGGTGATGGGACATTCAATGAAGAAGGACTCTTGTTTTATGATCGTTACATTGATGCGATGCTAAAACGGAATATTGAACCCATGCTATGTCTCTATCATTTTGATATGCCACTTCATCTTGCACAAAATTACGATGGGTTTATGAGTAAACACGTCGTAGATGCTTTTGTGGAATATGGAAAAAAAATGGTGGATCGTTACAAGAATAAAGTCAAGTATTGGGTAACTTTCAATGAACAAAACTTGTATTCAACACCGTTGGCACTATTATACGGGGGAACATTGAATACGGAAGATACAGCGGATAACATTCATCAAATCGCGCATAATATCATGGTCGCACATGCCAAAATTGCCAACTATATCCATGAAACGACAGATGGTCAAATTGGCGGGATGTTAGCCTATTCCAATATGTACCCTGCGACAAATCACCCCAAAGATGTATTAATTGCGAGAGAATGGGATGAATTTATCAACCAGAATCTTTTAGATGCCTTTTGCGGACGTGGTTATTCGAAACAAGTTTTGACGTTTGAAGAACAGCATTTGAACGTAGACATGACAGAGGAAGAACTTGCTGAGATTGGAAAAGTAACAAGTGATTATTTAGCATTCAGTTACTATTGTACCGGAAGTATCAGTCATAAAAACATTCCAACAGATGTCGCACCTAACTATTATTTGACGTATGGTGAAGTGGAAAATCCATTTGTTTCGATGAATGAATGGAATCTGGGAATTGATCCTCTTGGATTTAGAGATATCATCAACAAGATGTATCAAAAGTACGATGTACCGATTTTCCCCGTTGAAAATGGGATAGGCACGCAGGAAAAGTGGGATGGCAATACACCTATTCAAGACGACTACCGCATTTATTACCATGAACAGCATATCAAAGCGATGCAAGATGCAATGAGCATGGACGGCTGTGAAGTACTAGGTTATCTTGGCTGGGGATTGATTGATCTACCTAGCTCAAAAGGTGATATGGAAAAAAGATACGGGATGGTTTACGTTAATAGAGGAAATCATGATCTACGTGATATGAAACGCGTACCTAAAAAAAGCTTCTATTGGTTCAAAGATTTTCTTGAAAAAGAGCAAGGCTGATAGAATGAGTAATTAATAGCAAAAAAGCTGCATGTATTCGCTGGATCAAGTGAATGTATGTCGCTTTTTGTACGTTCTTATTCGTTTTGGGTTAAGTGATAAATCAACCATACAGTTGGTTGACTGAATGTTTATAAGCGACTACCAACAGTAATGTTTCTCTTTATCGTTTGGAGGAAATACTTTTTTTATTTTCAAAAAAATTCGTTCATTCTGTCGACATTTATTCAGTAAAATAATTACTAAAGGGGGAATTACGATGGAACACGAAACACTAGAAAGTCTTAAAGAAAGAAAAGCGCGAATTTTAGCAACAGTCAAAGAGCAAGCATTAAATGAAGTCGACAGAAATAAAGAAGTAACGAAAGATAGTAAAGAAGTATTACACAGAGATGATTCTCAGGCTGTGGGGCAAAGCGAAAAAAATAAAGAGAGATAAATTTTCAAAAATCCAGAATATGAATAGAAGATACTTGAACGTCTCACCATCCTGTTCGATTGATGCGACTTTCTAGATTTTCATGGTTACAGTGAATCTTAAAAACCAAGCTTTTTCAAAAGAAAGGAGAGCATGATGAAAGAAAAAGATCTAGATAAGTTAAAAGAGAAAAGAAGACAAGAAATCGAAGGTATCAAACAGCGCTCTTTTGCAGAAATCAGTAAAATCAAAGTGAATAATATGAAAAAACTAAAAGTAGACAAAATGGACTTTAAAGAAAAAAGAGCGAATCATCAAAAAAATGAAGGACGTGTACTATAAAATTTTTATTTTATTAGGAAGAGTTTTACAGAAGACGTCAACACAAAGAGCTTACACACCCAAAATTTGAAGTATTTTGGGTGTGTAAGCTCTTTGTGTTGATCGTAAGTTTAAGATAAGACAGCTGTTGCTAGCGCTTGTTGTACAGCGATGATATTCTTATCTTTTCTAAATTGTAAAGACTCTGCGGGTAGTTCTGCGCTAGAGATCCAAATTTTCAATTCGGCATCTAAATCAAAATGCCCACTTGTTTCAATCGAAAAACGTGAAATCGAGCGGTAAGGGATCGATTTATATTCGCTTTTTTTACCGGTCATTCCTTGTTTATCGACGATAATCATCCGACGGTCGGTGAAAATGATCAAATCACGCACTAATTTGAACGCTAACTCTACCTGTTCCATTGGAATCAGGATTTCTTGAACCTCTCTTGTGATATTGGTTGTATCTTTTTGGATAGCATTTCCCATCAAGCCATCAAATAGCCCCATAAAAACACTCCTTTAGTCGTAGGATAAAATCATTGTAGTACTCTATCTCATTTCTATCTCATTGTAACAAAGCTTTTGAATGAACGAGCAATTTATTCTTCAAAAGAATAAAAAAATTGAATTTGTAAGGCTGAGTCGGACAAATTCATCTTAAACAGATGGTTTGAGCTTTGACTTTATTAATGTTACGGTTGTTATGTAATTAAGAATAGAGGAGGCAAACTATGGGGAAATATGATTTACCGCAAGTAGAAACTCATCTTTATATTAATGGCAAATGGCTTGAAGGCTCTGAAGGAACAGTTGATGTCGTCAATCCAGCTACTGGTGAAACGTTAGCAAGCGTTCAACAAGGTGGCGAAAAAGAGACAAAAGAAGCCATTGAAGCTGCCAACAAGGCATTCGAAGGTTGGTCAAGAACGGCACCAAGCGAACGAGCAAAATTAATGAATAAAATGGCTGATCTAGTAGAAGAAGACAGCGAACGTTTAGCAAAAATCATGACGATGGAGCAAGGGAAACCGCTTGCTCAAGCGACGGCAGAAATCCAAACAAATGTCGAAAACCTTCGCTGGAATGCAGCGCAAGGCCAACGAATCATGGGAGAAATCATTCCTTCACCTGAAGGGAAACAATGGCAAGCACGTAAACAACCAGTAGGTGTCGTCGGCGCCATCACACCATGGAACTTTCCATCCAACATGATCATTCGTAAAATCTCGCCGGCAATCGCCGCAGGCTGTACGGTGATCTTAAAACCAGCAAAATCAACACCTCTATCAGCACTTGCGCTGATGGAACTATTCCACAAAGCTGGCTTTCCAGATGGCGTCGTAAATATCGTCATGGGGGACTCCTCAACTATTGGAAAGATTTTGTCTGAATCGGATGATATCCAAAAAATCACATTCACAGGTTCAACAGAAGTTGGACAAATTCTAAATGAACAAGCAGCACCTACCTTGAAAAAAGTTTCTATGGAGTTAGGTGGACATGCGCCATTTATTATTTTTCCAGATGCCGATGTAGAATTAGCAGTCGATACATTGATCAAAACGAAATTTATCAACAATGGACAAGTATGTACGTCACCAAATCGAATTTTTATCCATAAAGAAATCAAAGAACAAGCAACAAAATTGATTGTGGAAAAAATCAGAGAAGTGACTGTTGGAAATGGGTTAGACGATCCAACTACGGGGCCATTGATCAATGAAGAAGGCGTAAAAAAAGTTGAAGAACAATTAAAAGATGCAGTAGCTAAAGGAGCAGAAATCTTGGCTGGTGGTCATCGTCTGACGGACGGAGAGTATGCAAATGGCTTCTTCTTTGAACCGACAGTATTAGATGGCGTGAAAAAGGAAATGGATATTTTCTACAATGAAACATTTGGACCAGTGATCCCAATCATTACATTTGAAGACGAAGAACAAGTAATCAAAGATGCCAATGATACGATTTTTGGTTTAGCATCATATTTCTTTGCGACGAATATCCATACGATCAACAATGTAAGCAATAAATTGCAATATGGCATGGTCGGTGTCAATGATACGGCTATTTCAAATTCTGCGACGCCATTTGGTGGAGTCAAACATTCAGGATTTGGCCGTGAGAACGGAACTTTTGGGGTAGAGGAATATGTCGAAGTGAAGTTTGTGACGATTGCATCAGAGAAATAAATGATAAGATAAAAAGAAGAGGATGATTGCATAAAATCATCTCTCTTCTTTTTTATTTTGATGATACTCATGATAAACATGATAGAGGTTCAGTTCGTACTCTTTCTTTGCATTCGTAACGACCGTATCTAAAATCATACCGGTAACTAGTGAAAGTAAAGCTAGGATCATCAATCCTGTACTTAAAATAGCTGAAGGGACTTTAGTAATAAAGCTCGTCAACATAAACTCACGAATGACAGGAATCCCAGTGAACAGACCAGCTAAAAAGAAAATGACTGTCCAGATATTGAAAAATAGGATTGGTTTATAATCTTTACACATTTTAATGATCATCATAATGACTTTGAATCCATCAGAAAAGGTATTCAATTTTGATTCGCTACCTTCTGGGCGATCGCGGTAATCAATAGGGAGCTCAACTAATTTAAATTTTTTATCTAAGGCGTGTATGGTCAATTCCGTTTCGATTTGGAATCCAGCACTCATGATTGGGAAGCTTTTAACAAAAATACGGTTAAATCCTCGGTAGCCAGTCATCACGTCTCTTATTTTTGTTTTATATAAACGAGTGATCGTATTTTTGACTAAATTATTACCAAAATCATGGAAGGCACGTTTATTTTCTTCAAAGTAAGTACCATTAGAAAGACGGTCGCCAATGACCATATCCGCTTCGCCAGAACGTAATTTTTCTAAAAGTCCATGTACGGCTTCGGCTGGATAAGTATCATCTCCGTCTACCATCAAGTAGTAGTCCGCATCAATATCAAAAAACATTTGACGAATGACATTTCCTTTACCTTGACGAGGTTCTTTTTTTACAATAGCACCCGCTGCAACTGCTAAGTCGTAGGTGTTGTCCGTTGAGTTATTGTCGTATACATAAATATCTGCTTCTGGTAATTCTCGTTTAAAGTCGGCAATGACTGTAGGAATCGTTGCTTCTTCATTATAACAAGGAATCAGGACAGCAATTTTTTCTGTGTGATTCATTTTTCACTCTCCTAAATAAATTGAAAAAGTTTAAACTAAGCATAACCTATCATGTACGTTTATACCAGTTTTTATGCAAAAAAAGAAGCTCTTATCCATAGGAAAGCCTATTTCTAAGAGAATCTTTTAAAAATGAAATCAAGCATCTGTTCCTTTTTTTCTAGAAATATCTAAAACAGTACCAGTATAGGCATCTGCTAAAAATTCATAATAGACGACTTCACCATCTTCTATGCGAGAAATCCCACCACGATAAGCTTTTGAATGAATTGCAAATTTACGTGTCGGTTCTTTCTCAAAAGAGATCCAGGAGCCTTCAATCGAGCCTTCATCTAAAAACGCTTCTTTGATGGTAGCTAAGACTTCATCAGCGGACATCGTTTTGTTGCGATTGTACCATAGTGCAGTTGCCACGCCACTTAATAATCCTAAACCAAGTCCGACAGCTAAACCACCTTTGAAATAGGCCTGTTCACTTTCTTCATACATGCTGCTTGCCCTCCTTTACACTTTCACAAGTTTCTTTGGCTTTATTTTACCACACTATCTGATTTTCTTTGAAATAAATAACCGTTTTGAAATAAAATACGGTATAATAATCACGATAGATTTGTCCAGATACTATTTTTTAAGACAAATCAAAGCTGAGATTGAAAGGAGACAAGTCTGAATTATAGACGATCATTATTATGGATGAAAAAACATTTCAACGTATTAAAGAATTAACAGAATTACAAGGAACAAGCGGTTTTGAACAAGACATCCGCGCGTACATGGAACAACACATGGAGCCACTAGTTGATGAATTACAATTAGATGGATTAGGTGGGATCTTTGGATTGCGCCATCACCAAGAAGCGGATGCCCCTCGTGTCATGGTGGCAGCACACATGGACGAAGTTGGTTTTATGTTGACACAAATCCAAGATAACGGATTGTTCAAAGTGGTTCCGCTAGGCGGTTGGAATCCTTATGTAGTATCGGCTCAACGCTTTACATTGAAGACATCAACAGGGAAAAATTACCCATGTATTTCTTCTTCTGTTCCACCACATTTATTACGTGGTACAAGCGGTCAAAAGTCAGTCGAAGTAACAGATATTTTATTTGATGCTGGTTTTGAATCAAAAGAAGAAGCAATGAGTTTTGGTGTCCTACCAGGAGATACGATCGTACCTTTTGCAGAAACGATCAAAACAGCAAACGGCAAAAATATCATCAGTAAATCATGGGACAACCGTTACGGTTGTACGATGGTCTTGGAAGCATTAGAAGCCCTAGAAAAAGAAACATTAGGTCATACGCTGATCGCCGGCGCCAACGTCCAAGAAGAAGTTGGTTTACGCGGATCAAAAGCTTCAGTGAACAAATTCAAACCTGATCTATTCTTTGCGGTAGACTGCTCTGCAGCAGATGATACAGTAACGAAAAAAGGCACATTTGGTCATCTAGGAGAAGGCACCTTGATGCGTATCCAAGATCCAGGATTGATCATGTTGCCACGTTTACGTGAATATTTACTAGATATTGCTGAAACAAACAATATTCCTTATCAATACTTTGTATCAAAAGGCGGTACCGACGCGGGTGCTGCTCATACACAAAATGAAGGAATCCCAAGTACCGTTATCGGTGTCGTTGGACGCTATATCCATACGCATCAAACGATGTTTAGTATCCGTGACTTTGAAGCAGCCAGAGAAATGTTGATCCAAACATTGAAGGGCTTAGATAAATCAACGGTGAATACGATCGTTTACGGAAAATAAGTAATCAACGAGTAAAGGCTATCCGCTTTTGCTCGTTTTTTATTTTTTAGATATAGTTTGGTCAGTTTTTTGTAAAGGTGTATAATTTAAGTAGAACATAGAATAAGAAAGAAGTGTGCACCTATGATTACTCCTAAAAGTCTTGAAGAAGTAGCCGGTTATGTTGAAAAAGGCAATCATATCTTTTTCTTTACTGCCGATTGGTGTGGCGATTGTCGCTTCATCAAACCACAAATGCCAGAAATCGAACGTCATTTTTCAGAGTGGACATTTGTCGAAATGGATCGAGATGCGTACATCGATTTAGCAGCAGAATGGAATATTTTCGGTATTCCAAGTTTCATTGTCATCAAAGATGGGAAAGAATTAGGTCGTCTGGTCAATAAAGATCGTAAAACAAAAGAAGAAATCGAACAATTTTTAACAAAAACGATTCAGCAGTGAGAAACGAGAGGAGTGGGAAAAATGGAACAAGCATATAAGAAAATATTAGTTGGAATTGACGGAAGCGAGCAAGCGTTTGCTGCATTCAAAAAAGCTGTCGAGGTGGCTCGTAGAAATGAAGGCACAGTGTACGTGACGAATGTGATCGACCAACAATTTTATCAATTTATGGGGTATACGCCTATTGACCAATCCTTGATCGATCAACAGACTGAATCAGCAAAACAATTGATTGAAGAATGTAAAAATTACGGAAAATCCGTTGACTACCAAAAAATAGAAGGTATTGTGGCTTATGGTTCGGTCAGAGAATCTATGGCAGTAAAACTACCAAAGAAATATCAAATCGACTTGATCATGATCGGTCAATCAGGTTTGAATGCCGTTGAACGCTTTATGACTGGGAGTGTGGCAAGCTATGTGATTCGACAAGCTCCGTGTGATGTCTTAGTCGTTTCAGAACCAAGAGAAGCCTAGTTTTTGATTCAATAGGCAGATCCTTGAACAAAAAAGACGAGGAAACGAAAGATGGTGCATTTCGTTTCCTCGTCTTTTTTTGTGATCCGTGCTTTCTTTTTATTCCGGCAAGTTTTTCTAAGAGAATTTATCATGCAAGAACTTCCTTTTTTTGTTAAGATAATACAAGAGAGTTTGGTGCTGATCGATCTACTCAGTTGCCATAAATCAAAAACAACTTCAACAAATGATATTGGAGGAAACAAAATGATTTTTGCTTATAATCGCGCACATGTGGGCGACACATTAATGGTGATCATAGCCGACGATAAAGGCACGGAAAACACTGTTAGTCGTAAATGGAATGTTGCGCAAATCAAAGATGAATCTGGTCAAATCGTTGCATGGAACTTTTTCCATATCTCAGATCATCTAACAATTGAAGGCAATGGCCAAGTAACAATCTCAGAAGAACAACTAGCTGAATTGAACCGTTTGATCAAAGAAGCTGGCTTTGAAGAAACATTGGAAAAAGACAACCAACCGAAAATCGTTGTTGGTTACGTCAAAACTTGTGAACCTCATCCAGATTCTGATCATTTATCTGTAACTGAAACAGAAGTAGATGGTGGTGAAGTTTTACAAATCGTTTGTGGCGCACCGAATATTGAAGCAGGTCAAAAAGTAGTCGTTGCTAAACCTGGTGCAATGATGCCAGACGGTATGATGATTTGGCCTGGAGAATTAAGAGGGGTCAAAAGTGACGGAATGATTTGCTCTGCAAAGGAACTTCACGTACCTAACGCCCCAGAGAAAAAAGGCATCTTAGTTTTACCTGAAGATGCGATAGTTGGCGAAGCATTCAAAAACTAGCATGAATAAAAAAACGACTACCTCCATTGAGGTAGCCGTTTTTTTATTAATTATTTGAGCCATTGGAACTATTTGAATTTCCTTGATTTAATGCAGTATTATCAATTGTCAATTTGATATCTACAGTTTTTTCTTCTTCGCCACGGTAATAAGTGATCTTCACAGTGTCACCAACTTTTTTACCATAAAGCACAGACTGTAATTCAACACCAGATGAGACTTCTGTATCATCGATTTTTGTGATGACATCATATTGTTCTAAGCCAGCTTTTTCCGCAGGCGTTGCTGGTTGAACCGAACGAATGATCACGCCATTTGTTACAGAAGATGGTAATTTCAAGATCTGTTCCTGTTGTTGTGTAGAAACGGCGGAAAGATCGGTCATTGTGATACCCAGTGCAGGGCGTGTTACTTTTCCATCTTTTTCAAGTTGATTGATGATATTTACGACATCATTACTTGGAATCGCAAAGCCCATTCCTTCAACACTTACACTTGAAGAATCAGAAGTCGATGCAATTTTACTTGAATTGATACCAATAACTTGGCCTTCGATATTAACTAGTGGACCACCAGAGTTTCCTGGGTTGATCGCTGCATCTGTTTGGATAGCATTGATATTCACTGTCTCATTAGATTCATTTGTACTTGTCACTTGACGATTCAAGGAAGAAACAATTCCTGATGTCACCGAGTTTGCGTATTGAGAACCTAGAGGAGAACCAATCGCAATCGCAGGTTCGCCGACTTTCAATGAAGCAGAGTCGCCAAATGAAGCAACAGTATCGACTTTGTCAGCACTGATTTTTAAAACAGCTAAATCAGTATAAGCATCTGTACCGACTAATTCTGCTTTCACTTTTGTTCCATCTTTTAGTAAAACTTCTAGTCCTTGTTGTCCATCGACAACGTGATTATTCGTCACGATATAAGCGGAATCGCCCTCTTTTTTATAAATCACACCGCTACCTTCACTGTAAGCTTGCAATTCGCCATCTTCGCCACTACTTTCTTGTTGTTGGCCAAATAATGAACCAAACGGGTCAGATGATGAACTTTGTTTTTGTAGGTTGATAACAGAAACAACTGCTCCTTGCACTTTATCTACTGCAGAAGTGATATCTGAATCTACATTGACTTTTACATTTTCGACAACTGTTTCGCCTGATGCATTTTGTGTCCCACTGCTAGAAGAAGTCGTTACTGAGTTACCACCTCCAGTTGCTGCATAAAAAATACCGAAAGTCAGTAATCCGCCAATCACGCCACCAACTACGCCAAGACCTAGCTTTCGCCAAATGCCATTAGATTTTCTTTTTTTCATTTTTGGTGTCACATCTCTTCTGTCCATGTGATCTGCCTCCATTTATTATTTTCTAGATAAGTTAAGTATAGACTTATTTACTAAATTTAGTCTACTTCCAGACTGTGAACTTTTTATGAAAAACATTAGGAAAAATAATTGTTTTCAGATGAAAAAATAAAATACAAACTTATACACAGGAATTGTGGAAAAGTATTTGTAAAAAATGCGTATAAATGCCCATAAAAGTTATCAACAACTTGTGGAAAAAGTGGAAAAATCTGTGCGAAACATATGTTTGCTTAAGAAATACTTATGAAATAAGCAATAAAACCACGATAAACTGTGGATAAACCTGTGGAAGATGTGTATAACTATGTGGGAAAACTTTTTTAAATCTCTTTGTCGAATAAGAATACTCTATTATAATAAGAAAGAAGAATTCGATATGAAAGACCGAGGGAAGGAAATTATTATGAATATAAAAATCATTTCAGTTGGAAAATTAAAAGAGAAATATTTGATCCAAGGAATCAATGAGTATGTCAAACGACTTAAAGCATATGGAAAAATCGAACTAATCGAAGTACCTGACGAAAAAGCACCAGAAAATCTTAGTGAAGCCCAAATGCGTCAAGTCAAAGAAAAAGAAGGTGAACGCATTCTTTCAAAAATCAAAGACCATGAATATGTCTACGCACTAGCGATCCAAGGTGAAAATCCTACGAGCGAAGCCTTTGCGAAGCAAATCGACCAATTAGGCATCCAAGGAAAAAGTCAGCTTGTTTTTGTCATCGGTGGCTCATTAGGATTAAGCGATGACGTCATGCAACGCAGCAATGCCCAAATCTCCTTCGGCAAAATGACCTACCCGCACCAACTGATGCGCCTGATCCTCGTTGAACAAATTTATCGCGCGTTTCGGATCAATACGGGGGCGCCGTATCATAAATGAAATAATGATCGATATCACGAATGACTGTCAATAAATGACGGTCTTTTTTTAATGTTATTTTAACGATTATGAAACCAAAACGACGTTTTATGATATGTTCTATTTTTCAATTGATTATTATATTAAAATGGAAATATATCGAAGGTGTAAAGTTAATTTTATCAGTTATTTTATTTGATCAAAGAGCTCATTTTTTTATGAAATAATAAAAATCGTTTTAATCGTTTTAAATATGAAAATAATTCAGAAAAAATTCGTATTTAGTTTAAGAAGGACAGTATCTAAAGAGCAAAGCTATCGTTTAGGAAAAAGAATGTTGTAAGAAATCAACCATCAAATATCTAAGAAGGTGAATGAATGTCAATAGACAATGAAATGATCTATGAGAATCAAAAAGAAATTTGGAAAGTGGAACACCAACAAGACGAATTAGCAAATGGAAAACGTAGGTTAGAAAACCAGCTCCTTCAATTAGAAAAAGAACTTCAAAGAGGTTTTCGCCAATTATCTGAAGTGAATCATGAAGATATCCAACAAGGCATGGCCAATGCGATTTGGATGCATAAGGAGTATGAAGCAAAGCAACAAACATTTCAACAACAATTTCATCAGGCACATGAAGAACTTGATTTTTCGTACAGGAAAACTTTACAAGGATTAGAAGTAGAAAGAGAAGAGTTGTTTGCAGAAAGGAGAACATTTGAGTGGGATTAGTTTATGTGAGTGGGGAATCATCAGAATTTATGTCAGCGTTAAAGAAGAACTTAGCCAGTAGTAAAGAAACGATCAATCAACTAAAGAGAGGAAGTCAAAAAGTCGTATCAGCTGTTAACGGAAACGAATTGTCTGGTGCAGCATATACAGCAGGAAAAGGATTATTTAGTGAATTGATCATTCCGACAATTACACGAACAACGAATGCGATTGAAAAAATTGAACAGGAGCTACAAAGGTATAAAGTCGCGGATCAGATTGTAGCAATGGAAGGATACTTGGATGAGAACAAACTGAACCAGCAACTGGCGACGACACGAGTTATTAAAGCATCAGTAGACACGACTTCTGCTTTTGTCCAGTCCCAAGCACAAAGTAATCCGTTCGTCGGCATTCTCGAAACATTACTAAATGTCCAACGAGATCTAGATCGTATGTCAGAAAGCTTTCAACAAGATATTGATCAATTACAAAATAAACTAAAAAAAATACATAATTTCAATACTCAAACTAGTGGATTATTCAATCATAGTTTGGATGAACTAAAACTGGCGATGCAAGGTGTATTAGTGTTAAAGAATACGCGAGTGAGGACAGATGGTTCATATTTGTTACCCGAGGGAATAAATAAAAAGTGGTTTACTTCTGATCAAATAGATATAGAAAATTATGATGAAGTTATTTCAGTACTTCAAACAACAGGGGGTGCTCTGGCTAGTGAGAAAACAGAGAAACTATTTATACAAAAAGGAATACAGCATGGTCAAAATGCTTCCGACTATATCTGGAAAAACCGATATTCATTAGAATTACCAGACGGAAAGATTTTGGGAGAAGTTCCTGGAGCCACTCTAGCTGCAAGAGAATCGGCTGATAATACAATAAAAGGAGTATTTAAATATGGAGGTAAGGCAATAACAGAAGGAGCAGGATTATTAATTGGTGTAGGGATAGATATAGTTTCAGGTGATAGTGCTGAAGAGGCTTTGGGAAAAGGAATAATTACAGGATTAGCTAGTGCAGGAGTAGTAAGTGGTATAAAGCTTAGTACGGGAGCATTAGCTGCAGTTGGACTAATTTCTGCTCCTGTAAGTATTGGTATAGTAGGTTCTATAGCTGTAGGTATAGGTGTAGGTATTGCGAATGATATTTTAAGAGAAAAATTTAAATTTGTTAGAGATTTTGAAGATAGTGTGGGACAAGCAGTAGTATCTGGATGGGGTGATTTCACTGAAGGGGTGAGCGGTTTTATTGGAGGCCTATTAGATGGAATATAGCCGTAAAATTATTGGTGGGAAAATATATAATATTGCATTTCAAAAAAATAAAATTATTCGCGGATGGTTGTTATTAGTAACAGAAAACAATGAAGAATTTGTTGTTCGACAGAATTCAAATTTGTTAAGGTTGGGCAACTATCATCTGAAGAGAGAAATATATAAATCTAATACTTCTTTAATGAGTTTTTCTGTAGACTGTAAAGAGATAGAGAAAGATTATAAGAAAAAATCGAACAGTAATTACATAGGTAGTGCGGTTGCTTTAGTATTATATCCAATAATAAGAAAAATAGTTCCAGTTGAATGGTTATGGGATAATTCTGATCAATCTTTTAATTTTTCTATAGGTATAAAAAATCTATTGTTTTTTTGGCTAACTATAATAGTTTGCTTGTACTTTTGTTCTTTCTTTAGAAAAAGAAATTTTCTTTTTAAAATGATGAATAATGATTTTGATGTAAGTTTTTTAGGAAAGATAAATCTGATTAATAATTCTAAATATACAAAAAAAGTATGGACAATAAATAATCTAGTTGGTCTAGCTTTGATTATTTGTTTTACAATCATTTTTTTGTTTATAATACCTTTTTTAGTACAAGCAAGATTGCTAAGTTTGTTGAGTTTTTATATAGTTAAAATTTTTTTGTTCAATGGTAAAGTTTGGTTCGTTAATAATGATGTGAAATATATAATGTTAGAAAGTGTATCTTGAGTAAATGATATGGAAATAGAAGATGGTGAGATTAGAAATTTATGCTTTGATAAAAAAAGAGTAATTCCAGGTTGGTGTCTATTGATTTCAGATAATAATGAAGAATATTTAATAAGACAAAACAATTTCATGGTAGGTTTAAAGCAATATAGGGTTAATAGAAAGATCTATCAAGCCAGTATTTCTTTGAGTGAACCCAGTATTTCTGGTTTAGAAATGGAGAAGTAAATCAAGAAAAAATCAGAAAAAAGTTATTTAGGAGTAGCCATTGGACTTCCTTTAAGTAACTTAGTGAGGGACTTTATTCCACAGAATTGGCTTTGGGGCAAAAGTAATTTGCCAATAGATATGTTGGAAGGAATCATCAATTTATTATTCTTCTGGTTAACATTAGTCGTTTGTCTTTCTGTTGTCTCTTATTGGAGAAAAAATAGATTAAAAATGGAATTAGAAAAAAGAGGTAGTTCTTTAAAGCTTATAGGTAAGGGATATGCAATTACTCCATTGATCATTACACAAAAAAATTTAAAGTGGTGGTGAGAAGAATGAAGATGATTCATTGCGTAAAGGTATTAATAGTAGGGATAGGATTGCTTATATTTTATGGCATATTTACGCTAGTGCTTCCTTTTTTGATACAAGAAAGATTATTATTTTTTCTTACAGTGTTTATTCTTGTGAGTACTATATATAATGGCAAAATATATTCAACAAAAAAAGTGAAATATAAAATAATATTTGATAAAGATGATCGGTAAATATGTATATCCTTTTTTTGTATTAAATTTCTTATGGAATAGAAGTCGGAAATACAGAGATTGAGCCTACTAATAGCAACAGCTATAATAACTAGAATGGAGAATACATATGGAACAAACTAACTTATTGCCTTTGGGTAGTGTTGTGTACATGAAAGAAGGAATTATGCCATTACTAATTGTTGCGCGACAACCGATTTTGAAGATGCAAGAGGAAATTTATTACTTAGATTATGCTGCAGTAAATCAACTAACTGGTTTAAATAATATTGAAGAAATAGCGTATTTTAATAACGAGGACATTCGAGAAATTTTATATCAAGGATATATAAGTGAAAATGAAAAAACAGTTTTAACAGCCTTAGAAGAATGGAAGCAAAATAATTTGGATATCCCTAAAGGTAAAGTTATTGATCTAAAACATACTTCTAAGAAAAAAGAATACGGGGATTTAGGAAAAAAATCTTTATTGGAAGGAGAAACATTTGGTTTTTAATTTTATATTGAGTTAATGAGAATGCTAGCAAGGATTATTAAGCCCATCAAATACAATTTAAAGATGAGGAGGAAGATCGTTTTGGTTGGTTTTTTATGAAAAAATCACAGAAATAAAATACTATAGAACTGTTTTGAAACTAATTAAGTAATAGCTTATAGTGCTAAATTTTCCAGAATCAACTGAGAAACTTGAAGGAGGCTTTAGATGATAGGAAACAACTGTGCCCAAGAGATTAAAAGAATTAATGGCAGATATTATTTACTGGAATTAAATGATGGATTGTACATTGTTGATTATTTTAAGTTAATGAGGCTGAGAAACTTTTTTCCGTTTAGTACCTTTTACGACAACGCTCCGAAAAAAAGTTGGGCTGCATATAAAGTAACTGGATCAGCAGAAATTTTTGAAGGTAAAAAAATACCTGAAATACAATTTTATGTTCCTGAATCTTATGGGATTTTCGGAGTTTTTGTAATTAGTCCTTTTCTTATATTTTTGGGCTATCTTGAATCAATATATTTAGCTCTATTGATTGGTAGTGTTCTTAGTACATATGGAATAATATCGACCTGTCGACTATTACATAACAATAAGAAAGTGAAAGAAATCGTTAAAGATACGACAATTGTACAGTTAGTACTTGTTGAAAATAAAAGGTCAAAAATTTATGTATTTCTGAGTAATTTTTTATCATGTGTATATGGTATGTTTGTAGGTTACCTATTTATATCGGCAATCTTATCAGGTGACTTTTGGAAAGTTATTTTTGTTTCATTAGTATCACCTACAATTTCATTAATATTTGGAAAAATCATATCAAATTTTAGAGAAGTTCCAGATGCATCTTCTAAATATCAAATTGAAAAAAGATGAAAATTACATAAAAGATTATCAATTGAAATGATTGTATATTTTGAACCCATTATTCTAATCGATTATGAGGATAAACAAAAGATGAATGTGTGAAAAGAAATAATATGACTACCAAAATTTAAGTTTCTGTTGAATGTGTATGTATTTTTTAGTCCACCTCTAAGCATTTAGGAGCATAGGTGCTGTATCTTTGAGAATCTATCAAGAAATCCTACCAAATAAAGAAAATTAGGAAATCATTCATTGTTCCATAGGAATCTTGTAATAATTATTTGATAAGGTATCATCGTGGGGGATTGAGAAAGAGGGTTCAGATGAAGAAAACTTATCAAGTGATTTGTCTATTGATCATGGCTTTTTTGTTTTTTACGCCCGTTCAAACTTTTGCCGTAGCAGGTGGGCATGGTGGTGGTTCAACCGGTGGGGGCTCTGGTGGCGGTTCGATAGGGGGAGGTTCCAATTCCTATTATCGGAGGAGTCGGACGACTAATAGTAACAGTACATCAGAAGATTTTCTCTTTGTTGGCTTATCATTAGGAAGTATATTTGTTTTTTCTTTATTTAAAAAAAAGAAAACGCACAATATGGATATCAATGATTTGTTATCAAGAATGCCTGGAACAAAGCGTGAAAAGAAAAAATTGCTTTCTGAGATCAACAGAATCTTTTATGCAATACAAAAATCTTGGGAAGAAGAGGCTCCTGAAAAAGCAAAAAATTGTTATACTTCAAGATTATTTGAAGAACATCAGCAAGTGTTACAAAAAAATAAAGATGACGGTGTAAGAAATCATACAACGAAAATAGCCATTCAAGAATTGGCTAACTACCGACAAATCAATGATACTAGTTTCTCTATTCGAATCGATTTTAGTTGTTTCGATTACTTAGTCGATCGAAAGAACCAGCAGTTGATTTCAGGAGATAAGCGGGAAAGGCTTTATTTTTCGCAAGTATGGTATTTCAACTACTCTGAAAAAGACAAAATTTGGCAAGCAGATTTTATTCAACCGATATTTTTAGATTGATAGCGTGTCTTTAGAGGATAAATGATCAACCATATAAAATAAGATGACAAAAAAGAGGATTGAAGAATCAATAAGATGCTTCAGTCCTCTTTTTATAGTTATTGAAATAGATGATTCTCTATCATGATTAAATAACTAAAAAATGTCATTCGTGATATGAGTATAATGGGATCCTAACTTAGTCTTATAGGAATTATATAAGAGAAAAATCAGGAAAATCATCAATGAAATTAGAGAGAGATATCTTGCGAAAATAGCGAGATTTGTATAGGTATAAGTAATCACAATTGTGTTTTTACCGGGTGGGATGACTAACTCAGTTGTACCTATTGAAGATAAAGAAGTTTCAACTGGAGTGTTATTCACTGTTGCGATTTGTCCATCATAATGGTAAAGAGATGTTGTGAAAACTGATTTTTCATTATTTTTATTATCAACTTTAATTGTATATTTACTATTAGTAAAAGAAGTCTCGGGTTTTATTTCCTCATTATTAAGGAAGTATTTATGATTGTTAATCACATCTGGATATTTTATTGATTCTTTATTTGCATAATCAGTATGCTGGTAGTTCTCGGCAGCAGAAATAGCATTTTCAGGTTCGATGCGAGTTAATGAGTCATTATTCGCTACTAGATTAATTATCCCAGAAAAATGAAGGGTAATCCCAATTAGAGTAACACTGATGATTTTTATCATATTTTTTTTATTATATAAATTATAATAGATTAAGATACTTATTGTATAAGCTAAAAACAAAGAAGTGAAGCCATTTAATCTCCAGACAAATTGAAGATTCTTTATGGGAGTACTGTTAAGTAACTGCCAAGGGAATAAACTAGTAGAACAGAAAAGTGTGATTATACCCATAGCATAAATAAATTTATCAAATATTTGCAATTTTTTTATAAAAGTACAAGTTACTAATATTCCAATAAAAATAAGTAATCCGATCGTAAAGTTTTTATAATTATTATTTAAAATATGAGAGAGCATATCACTAGGAGCCATCCCGATTAATTCTCTTCCTTGAGGTACTTTGAGTTCTTGTGCGCTAGATTGCTGAATAAATGGAATTAAAAAAGCCGCACTTAATAAAAAGGTCACTGTAGTTGCTTTTAACAAGCTTAATAATCTAGACATTTTATTATTCCAAAAATAAAAAGATAAAATTATGGTGATAGCTATAAAGCCTGTAACCATTGCTACCGATAGTAAATGTGTATAGACTACTAAAGTCATACCAATAGTAAGCCAATACCACTTGCTATAATCGCCCACATATATTTCATAACAACCAACCAATATTAGAGGTAAAAAGGTTAAAGCAACTGCTTCTCCTAGTGAGGCTCTAAAAAAGATATCAATTGCGCGATAGCCTGCAAATGTGTATATGATAGAAAATAGTAGAGCGATGTATCTGTTTCTTTTTAATTTATTCATTGAGAAGTAAGCTATTAACATTGTTAAAAATGTTATGAAAAAATAGTATAAATTATAACTCAATACAAGATTACCTGTAATTTTAAAGAAAAAACTAGCCGGGTAAAAAGTTAACCAAGGGTAGAAAACGTTTATCATAGTACCATGATGGGCAAAATTATTAAAATTGACTGGAGAATCCCATACATTATCTAAACCTACAAGGCGTGACAAATGAAAATATGTGTCTTGAGACGAGTTATGTAAGATTCCATGTGTCAAAAATAAAGGTAGTACATACATCATACTTAAGCAAAGTATAAACATGATATCTATTAATTGATATTTATTCTTTTTCATCTTTTTCTCCTTTTTTTTCATCTATTACTAAAAACATTTAATAATATTATAACATATATTGGTTATTTTATAAACTACTTTTAAAGTTTGTTCCTTTAATAAATCTAAATAATAAAGCGTAAGATTGCACGATTAGATAAAACTTAATTATAAAAATAAGTAATTACTAAAAAGATAAATAATAAGAATTTTCTGAAAATTACTCTTTTGTTTCTCTCATGAAGATGTTAGAATGGTTGTTAAACTATAAAGGGGTGGTTGTTTGTTAGAGAAATTCTTGGACATGTCGTTAGTTCAACGTATTGGTTGTGGTATTTTAATTGGTATAATATTAGGTATTTTTTTACCGACCTGGGGATTTATTGCTTTATTAGGAACGTTGTTTGTTAGTTGTTTAAAAGCGATTGCGCCGCTGTTAGTGTTTTTCTTAACTGCTGCTTCGATTGCGAAACACAAAATGGGGAATGAAACATTTGTAAAGCCGATTTTAGGATTGTATCTAAGCGGAACTTTTTTAGCAGCTTTTGTTGCGGTGATCACTAGCTCGATTTTTACAGTGCCGATCACGCTACAAGAAACAGCTTCGGAACAAGCACCTCAAAATATAGGGACTGTTTTATCTACGATGTTGACCAATGTCACTCAAAATCCGATTCAAGCAATTATTGATTCTAATTATTTAGGTGTGTTATTTTGGGCTGTATTATTAGGGTTGGCATTGCGGACACGTACAGAAGCAACGAAAGAAGTTATCGATCAGATTTCAGTCGCATTGTCACAGGTGGTCCAATTGATTATTTCTTTCGCTCCGATCGGTATTTTGGGATTAGTCTATGAATCGATTGCCACAACAGGTCTTTCTGGACTGACCGAGTATCTCCAATTAGTTCTTGTGTTAGTAGGTACGATGCTCTTTGTTGCTTTGGTCATCTATCCATTACTTACTTTTTTGTTCATCAAAGAAAATCCCTATCCATTGATTTTCTTTTGTTTAAAAGAAAGTGCAATCTCTGCCTTCTTTACTCGTAGTTCTGCGGCGAACATTCCGATCAACATGATGTTGGCAGAAAAACTGAAATTAACAAAAGAATCTTATGCCATTTCGATTCCATTAGGAGCAACGATCAATATGGGGGGAGCTGCAGTGACGATCACAGTGATGACGTTAACGACTGTTCAAGCGTTAGGTATCGAAGCTTCTTTTGGCTTAAAATTGATTTTAAGCATCTTGGCGGCTTTAGCTGCTTGTGGTGCATCTGGAGTAGCTGGTGGTTCATTACTGTTGATTCCTTTGGCTTGTAGTTTATTTGGCATCTCAAATGATATTGCGATGCAAGTGGTAGGAATTGGGTTTATTATTGGGGTCATCCAAGACTCAGTTGAAACAGCGCTGAATTCTTCCAGTGACTTACTATTTACCGCAATTGGTGAATTAGGTGCTAGAAAAAGAAATGGCGAGGCTGTTTCGATCAAAAGTCGTTTGAGTGAATTGTAATAGAGGAATCTTTCTACCATCATTTCAAAGTACATTTTTTTTAAGCCCACAGCAATCGTCTGTTGGCTTTTTTCATGTCTTTTACTGCGAGTAGAATTATTTAGTTGTTTCTGAGTATACTAAAAAAAGACTTCGATTAGTAATGTGCAGACTATCTCATTATTTTCTAATGATTTATTTGGTCTTCTAATCGGTTGTTAGAAAAATTATAGTAAATATAGAAGGTGATGGAAAATGACAGTTATGCACTATCAGGAAAATAAAATGCGCAGAATAACCATTCTCAATCGACTGTTGAATTTTGAGCACTTAAGTTACCAACAGCTTTCTGATGAATACTTTGTCTCACGAAGTAGTATTGCCAATGATCTTTCTTATGTGAAGGATATTTTTACCAAAGAAGGATTGAATTTGACATTTGATCGTTCGGGAACATTTTTTGAAGGAAATGAAATTCAAATCCAACGTGTGTTGAAGCGGACCATCCTTAATCATTTCAATGAACTAGAAGTGGTAGCAGAACTGGTAGAACAGCAACTTTTAAGAAGAATTGAGCAAGCTTTTCGTCAAGGAATCAACGAAAAACAAATGGAGATTCCAGAGAGTTATTTCAAAAGCATTGTGATTTCAATTTTATTGATTGTCCAACGCTCAAAAGAGGGTAAAAAAATAGATTTGATTGGTAAGAATCAGTATGGAAAATATTTCTTGGAGTTCAACAAGTACCCGCTTGTGTATGAACTATTAAAAAAATTAGAAGACCAGAAAATTTATCAGTTCACGCAAGAAGAGGTCCAATATTTAACTTACATTATCGTAGGAAGTGGCTTGAAATTCTTTATGAAAAGTGAGAATATTCCTTTTGCTTTTCGTGGGAAAATTCGGCAATTGATCCAAAAGGTTAGCGAAGGTATCCAGATTGATTTAACACAAGATAACCGTTTAGAAGAAGATCTTCTAGTACATCTGTATCAATTACTTTTACGAATTGAAGCGCAAACAACGATCGTCAATCCATTGATTGACGAAATCAAACAAAATTATCCATCCATTTATGGGGTTGTATGGTTTGCATTAAAAGATTTTTGTTGGCCAAGTGAAGTGAATCTATCTGAGGATGAAGTTGGGTTTGTCACCATCCATTTTCAAGCTGCTATTGAGAGAATCAAACGATTGAACAAATTATTATTTGTCTGTCCGAATGGCATTGGAACAAGTTCATTTGTTTCAGCCAAAATACGAAGAATCTTACCTGATATTGACAGCATTGAAACTGCCTCTATTGATAAGTTGACTTACATGGATCTATCAGAAATTGATTTTATTATTTCTACAGTTGATATACCCAAGCAATCAAAGCCTGTCGTCAGAATCTCGCCCATGGTGACTAGTCGTGATATGAAACGAATCATGAATCATTATATCGATTTAGTCATTGATCATGAGCATATGAAGGAAAGGCGGATATTGCCTGAAAAAACAAAACACTTGCTTGCGTCCAATATTTATTTTGGTCACTATGAGTCAAAAGAAGAAGCAATCCATTTTCTGATTGAGCAGCAAAACTTTAAAAATGACTATAAAAAAGAACAATACACCCAGTCGGTTTTTGACCGAGAAGCAATCCAATCAACCTATCTCGATAACGGTTTTGTGATTCCTCATGGTAATCCGTTATTCGTAGAAGAAACTGCTATTGCGATATTAGTAGCGGATAAACCAGTTAATTGGGGAAATCAAAAAGCAGATATCATCGTATTATTGATGATCCGAGAAGAAGATGTGAAAGAAGTTGAAGCAGTGATGAAACTGATCATGCAAGGGATTGGTGATAAAAACTGGTTCATCTCAAAAATGTTGGAGGTAAAAGAATGAGCAGAATTGATCCATTATTGGCAAAAGAGCAGATCCAAGTAATCGATGCAGTGGAAAATTGGGAGACTGCCGTTGAGATTGCAAGTGAGCCTTTGTTAAAAAGTGAAATGATAGCGCATACCTATTTGGATAATATGATCAAAAGTGTAGAAGAGCATGGTCCATATATGGTTTTAACCGACTATTTTGCCCTCATGCACGCCAAACCAGGTGTAGGAGTGAATGAACAAAGCATGAGCCTTTTAGTCGTAAAAAATGCAGTAGATATGAAAGAAAAAGCGGTGAAAATATTTTTGATCTTAGCTGCGAAAGATAGTGAGAGCCATCTGGAGAAATTGCAAGAAATCATGTCCATATTTATGGATGAAGTGAAGTACCAAACTATTTTATCGGGAAATAAGGAAAAAATAATCCAATTACTAACCTAAGGAGGAAGAAAAAAATGAAAATTTTAGCAGTATGTGGATTTGGTGTTGGAAGTTCAATGGTTTTAAAAATGTCGATTGATAAGGTGATCAAAGAGTTAGGTCTTAAAGCTACAGTAGAGAATACTGATTTATCCTCAGCAAAAGCGACTCAAGCAGATGTTTATTTTACTAGTAATGAATTACTACCAGAACTGAAAGCTTCGGTCAAAGCGCCTGTTTATCCAATCAAAAAATATATGGATACAAATGAAGTGAAAGCACAATTAGAACAATATTTAGCAAACAAGGAGGGCTAGACTGATGAATTTTATTAGCGATCATATTTTGAAAAATCCACCTGTTCTTTTAGCCCTGATCGCGATGATCGGTTTGATCATCCAACGAAAGTCATTTTCAGAAATCATCAAAGGTTCCTTGACCGCAGCCTTTGGGATGGTGGCGTTAACGGCTGGGGTAAATATGTTGGTAGGGACGATAGCTCCTATCAATACGGCGGTCCAGACACAATTAGGTGTGCAAGTTACTGAAGGGTTATCTGATGTGACTTTTACAGCAGAATACGGTGGTACAGTCGGTTTAGCCATGTTCTTAGGATTGATCATCCATTTGTTGATTGCTAGGTTTACACCAGTCAAAACGATTTTTCTGACTGGACATATGCTGTGGTGGTTCCCATTTGTATTTGTAGCTGCCGGAGTAGAGGCTGGTCTAACTGACGCTTTACTGATTGGGATCAGTGCATTATTGTCTGCTTGCTATTGGTCATTCATGCCATGGATCATGCGGAAATATGTTTGGGATGCTACCGGTGATGATTCTTTCTTGATCGGTCATCCGACAGGGATCTTATCATTGATTTCAGGATTTGTGGCAAAGCGTGTGGGAAATAAAGAAAAATCGACAGAAGATATCAATGTTCCAGAGAACCTTTCATTTTTCCGAGAAATTTCGATCACGGGAGCATTGGTCATGTTTCTTATGAATGTGGTAGTTGGGATCATCGCACCAGTTTTGATTCCAGAAGGTGGGAATCTTGTTATGTTTGCCATTGAAGCTGGGTTGAATTTCGGTGCCGGATTATTGATCATGTTGTATGGTGTTCGTTTATTGATTAATCAAATTATTCCAGCTTTCCAAGGAATTGCTGAAAAAGTGGTACCAGGTGCGAAACCTGCTTTTGACGTCCCGATTCTATTCAACTATCGTCCGAATGCGGTCATTATTGGTTTTATCGTTGCGATGATCACTTCAACGATTTTAGTTGTCTTAGCAAATTCATTCCAGTTATTTGGTGTACTGATCGTACCATTGGTCATTACAAGTTTCTTTGAATGTGGTGGAGCCGCAGTCATTGGTGAAGGCCAAGGCGGTTTTCGTGGGGCAGTTATCGGAACGATTGCAGCATCTGTCGCAATGGTTGCTTTAGTTGGTTTTTCTGCCATGATTTTCAGTACAACGATCCAAAGTTGGATCTTGATTTTTGGCGGAAACGATTTGTCATTGTGGGGAATGATTGGACGAGGAATCAGCAGTTTGTTTGGAGGGTTTTAAATGTTTCGTTACATGGATAAAATCAGAGAACTATTAACAATTGTCGAAGAAAAAGAAAGGCAATCAATTGGAGAAGCAATTAAATTATTGACGCAAGCAAATTTACAAAAACATTCGATCTATATTTTTGGCGCCAGCCACGCGGGTATTTTAGCAGAGGAAATGTATTACCGCGCTGGAGGAATGATGACGATCAATGCAATATTTGGACGAGAAGTGATGTTGGATCGAAATCCAGTAACCTTTACGAGTCAAATGGAGCGATTAGAAGGCTATGGAATGGCCATAGCCGGAACGATTCCTTTTAAAGGAAATGATGTATTGATTCTTCATTCAGTATCTGGCAGAAACCCGATCATTATTGATTTAGCTAAAGTGGCAAAAGAAAAAGGAGTAAAAATCATTGCACTAACAAATGTATCCTACTCGAAATCTGTAACTAGTCGCCATTCATCAGGGAAACGATTATTTGAAATTGCGGATATCGTGATCGATAACCACGGCGATATCGGAGATGCGTGTTGTGAACTAACAGGTCTATCACAAAAGGTCGGGCCTTCTTCTACGGTGATTGGAGCGTCCATTCTCAATACGATCATTGTAGAAGTTTGTGAACAGTTGATTTCTGAGGGAGTGAAACATCCACCGATTTTCTATTCTGCCAATATAGATGGTGGCGATCAATTGAATGCTGAATTATTTGAAACGTACAAAGAGGTCATTCATTATCCATTCACTTAAACTAGCGCGTCGTGAGCCATTGATTTTAAAAAGATAACTTTTTTGAGAATATAGTAAATAAGCTATGTCAAAGCAAAAAATCCTTTGATCCTAACTCACTGAGTGTGACAGAATCAATAGGATTTTTTGTTTTGCAATTAAATTGAAAATGTTATTCTGTATATAAGAATAAAAGTGTTTTGGAGGAGTACATGGATTTTTTACGACGATATGGGCTTTATTTTTTATTTCTAGGAGTGTTGAGTGATTTTTCGACACCTTATATTTTGGGCTTGTTCTATCCAGGCTTAGATCAATTGACGCTACCGATCAGTGTGTTCGGTGACGTCACAAGTCCAGTGAGAACATTCTTTCTTGTTTGTTCTGTTTTTTCGGGAATCTTTTTTATCTTATCCTTACCTGCGTTGTATTCTTCCTTTGAAAAAGGATCTACTCATTTAGCGAAATGGTTGGTTGTTTCACTAGGTTTCTATGCGATAGGCGATTGCCTTTTTACAGGATTGTTTAGTCTTAACACCCAAGCTACTTCGTGGGATTTCTCAACGTGGGTACATAATGTTGGTTCTAGTTTAGGTTATAGCGGCTTTCTTTTATTTCCGGTTTTTGCTTTATTGCTCTATCGAAAAGAAGCGAATCAACCAATCAGTCGAATGTATATCGTCTTAATAAGCTTGAGTCTACTGAGTGCGATGATTTACGGACTGGCAAGGATTCCTATGTTGAATCACCTTCCACTACTAGATAAATTAGGTTTTTGTCAAAGATTGAGTTACTTCTTCAACTATATAACGCTTCTATCAGTAGGTATCATCCAACTAAAACGAGTGACAATATAGCTATCTGGTTGAGTGAAATGGTTATTTCTAAACAATCGAATAAGCGAGCTTCCTGAAGGGGATTTTTTCGAAAAATAAGCCGCGCAAGCCAAAAATAGGAGAGACTATTTTCGACTTGCGCGGCTCATTTTTCGAAAGTAGGTACTTCTGCTACTTTCTTGCTTGAAAAATTAGTACAGGCGTTCTTACTTTTTTGCCAACTTAATTGGCAGAAATCTCTACTTTTTATTTTGGAAGCGCAAACATATACTTGGTTCAGAAAGGAAAATCAATCATATGAAAACGAGAACGATTGAGTTACTTCAAAGATTTAGAGCATATCATTATCCAATCAAAGCGGAACAATTAGCGTTAGAGTATCAAGTCAGTCAACGAACGATTCGTCAAGATGTGCTTGATGCCAATAGTTGGCTGCGAGCCAATCAGCTGGGAGAGATCCAAACGGTTCGTAAGCAAGGGTTTCTGTTGCGTTTAAGCGATGAGGAAGAAAAAAGACTGGCAGAAGCATTGGTGACTTATCAAGAGGAGTTGTTGAATCGTGATGAGAGGACCTTTGATTTAGTGTTATCAATTGCTTATGAGCAACAGCCAGTTTATTTGAATCGTAAGGAAGAAGCATTCATGATTTCGAAAAGTACGATGGACGAAGATATGCGTCGTTTGCGAGCGGATTTGATCAAATACGGTATCGAGATCGTGAGTTTTGGCAGACAGGGACTCGTCTATAAAGGAGCGGAGCGCTCCATCCGCACGATGATTTATGACTTGATCAATAAGAATCTAGGAAGAATTGATTTTTCAGCAAGAAATGGTACGAAAATCACTGCAGCTCAAAGAAGTTTCCAACAGTATTTTCCACCTTCGGAGATTGCAAAGCTCGAAGCCATCTATACAGATACTATGATCAGACAAGAAGATGATATCTACAAAAATCAACTGTTGCTGTTTACGATGATTTGGGTTCAGCGAGTCAGAAAGCATGAACTTATTTCAGCCATCAATTGGAAAAATAATAACGAAAAAAAAGACTGTTTCACTGATTTTATTGAAAAAGTCATCGTTGAGTTTTGCTTGACAGACGTTCCACCGGTCGAAAGAAACTACCTTCGTTTTACGATCGAGACATTCAGTTCAAAAGATATTAGTAATTCGTTGGAATGGGTCCAAGCCCAATTGTTGACGATCCAACTGATCCAATTCGTCGAGGAACAGACCCGCATCCCATTTCACTTAAAAGAAGAAATCTTGTGTGAAAATCTTTATAAACATATGACGGCTTTGATCATCCGCATCAAACATCGAATCCAAGTCACGAATCCTTTGAAAGAAAATATTCGGGCCAATTACCGCCCCATCTATGAAGCAGTTGAATTATTTGTCCCAACGATCGAGGAAGTCATTGGTGGAGAGATAATCGAAGATGAACTTGCTTTTCTAGTGATTCATTTTTCGACGATTGCTAGCACGATCAAACAGAATGTCACGTACATGTATAAATCAGTGGTGATTTGTCACCATGGACTGGCGACAGGCAATCTATTAGCAGAAAATTTAAAAGAGAAGTTCCCACAAATTGAAGTTGTTGCGGTATTGAGTTCTAAAGAAGCGGAGTTGGTGGATAAGTTAGATGTCGACTTGATTTTCAGTACGTTCCAATTAGCAGATCAGAACAAGCCGTTGCTCGTGTTGGAGCCTATTTTAACCGATGCGAATCGTCCGATCATTGCAGATTTTTTAAACGCTCACCAAAAGGTCCAACGACTGATTCCGACAGAGAGTGGGCAAACAGAATTGTTTACCGATGTCTTGCGGATCATGGAAGAAAGTGGAGGCAAGATCGATCGGCCAATCTACACCAAATTAGAAACATTATTTGAGCAAAATCATTTAGAAATCAATAAAAGGGAGATCCAACCAATGCTAAAAGACATTTTGACAGATAATCATATATTGATCCAAGAACACGTAGCCAATTGGCAAGAAGCGATTGAACGAGTGGCTAAACCATTATTGAAAGAAAATATCGTTGAGTCAAGTTATGTTGATGCGATGGTCCGTGCAGTAGAAGAGTATGGCGCCTATATCGTTATTGGTAAGCACCTGGCATTAGCCCATGCCAGACCAGAAGATGGCGTCAATAAGTTAGGGGTGAGTGTCGCAACGATTCGTCAGCCAGTTGATTTTGGCAATGAAGAGATGGATCCGGTGAAAATCGTTTTCTGCTTAGCAGCGGTGGATTCGTATTCCCATCTAACAATCATGAAGGAGTTGATCGAGTTGATCAATGACGAAACGAAATTGACTCGTTTGATCGAAAGTCCAAATGTAGATTCATTTAAAAAACTACTATTTAAGTAGATAGAAGGAGAGAGTGGAATGAACAAATTGAATATTTTATTTGTATGTGGCGCAGGACTAGGAAGTAGTTTTGCCGCTCAAATGTCAGCTGAAGATGTATTGAATAAATTAGGAGTGACAGCTAAGCTGGATCATTGTGATATTTCGTCAGCCGTTTCGATGAAGCCGGATGTGATCATTACCGCAGAGAATTTTCGTTCACAATTTGAGAAATTTACCATTGATCCGACAACAGCCATGATTTACTTGAAAAATATCGTCTCAAAAGTTGAGATCGAAGAGAAGTTAACACCAGTTTTACAAAGTAAGGGAGCTATCTAATCAAGAAAAATAGGGGGAGAAAACATGGGCGTTATCAATTTTATTATCGAAAACATTTTGACTCAAGCGTCGATCACGATTGCCTTGATTGCGATGTTAGGGCTGATTCTGCAAAAGAAATCAACGGGTCAGATTATCTCGGGTACATTGAAAACATTGCTAGGCTTTCAAGTTTTAAGTGCGGGTTCGAGTATCATCGTCGGTAGTTTGACGTATTTTGGGCAAATTTTTACCGAAGGGTTCCAAATGGAAGGGATCATTCCTTCAATTGAAGCAATCAATGGTCAAGCAATGAATGAACTTGGTCTAGGTAGAGACATCGCATTAACATTTTTAGCTATTTTTGTCTTCAATATTTTACTGGCACGGTTTACCAAATGGAAATATATCTTCTTGACTGGTCAAGCAATCTTATGGATGGCGACGATGACCACTGTATTTGGGTACTTTGCTGGGTTACGTGGATTTGTCTTGATTTTAGTTGGTGGTTTCATTGGGGCAGTTTTTGCTGTTGCGATGCCAGCGATGGCGCAACCAATCATACGTAAGGTCACCGGTTCAAACGATATTGCTTTAGGGCATTTTTGTACGATCGGTTATTTATTTGAGGCTGGGGTAGCAAAAATTTTTGGTGAAAAAGGCGAGAACAAGAAATCGATTGAAGACATCAAATTGCCTGCTCACTTTGAATTTTTACAAGATACGTATTTATCCGTCATGGTGGTGATGGTACCACTTTATATTGTGACTGTGTTATTTGCAGGAGAGACGTTTGCGGCTGAGCTATCAGGGGGGCAAAACTACATCATGTTTGCCTTTTTACAAGCCATCCAGTTTGTTGTCGGTGTATACGTCTTACTTTCAGGGGTACGCTTATTACTAGGCGAAATTGTTCCAGCGTTTCGTGGGATTGCGATGAAACTAGTTCCTGATGCGATCCCAGCGTTAGACTGTCCGGTATTCTTCCCTTATAGCCCGAATGCAGTGATTTTAGGGTTCATCACCACAACGATCGGTACGGTCATTGCGATGTTTACATTACCGATGTTTGGATTAGCGATGATTCTGCCAGGGATGTTGACGAATTTCTTTGCTGGGGGGACAGCGGGTATTTTTGGTAATGCAGTTGGTGGACGACGAGGAGCAATCATTGGCGGGATCGCTCATGGTTTCTTTATTACCTTGTTGCCAGCATTACTAGTAACGATTTTCAATTCAATGGGATTTGTTAGTGCGACAGCGACAGATGTCGACACAGTAGTGGTAGCGCTACTTTACGCTTGGATCTTAAGTCCGATTTTAAAAGCATTCTAATGTGAAAGTAGGGATCATGATGTTTGGTTTTTTGAAAAAGAAAAAAGAGCAACCTGAAGTAATACAGACGCTTTCCAGCGAAGAAAAAGAAGAACTTCAAACAGCAATCGAACGACTCAAGAAAGATATCGACCAGACAGAAGAAACAGACCAACTAGCTGTTCTTTTTGAACAAGTAGGACTAAAACTCGCTGAATTAGGGGATAACGATCAGGCAATCGAACAGCTTGAAAAAAGTTTATCACTGAAGAAAAGTATCAATGATGGGTACAAGAAGTTGATGTCTTTATATAATGCAAAAAGAGCAGAAGCTGCACGAGCTGGGAACGATCAAGGAATTGATCATTATATGGGGAAAATGGACGAGATGCGACAAATTGCTAAACAACTCACGATTACAGGGAATAAATAAGAATAAAGGTGGCTATAAAAAATGTATACGACATTAAAAGAAGTAACAAAAACAGCAGAAGCTTTGAATTTTACCGTGGGCGCATTCAATGCGCATAACTTGGAGATGTTGCCAGAAATGTTACGAGCAGCGAAAGAAATGGGTGCGCCGATCATTATCCAAACAAGTGTGGATACGGCGAAATATATTGGGATGAATGTCTTAGTCAATGTAGTGAAAACGATCGCTGAAGAAGAAATGGTGGATGCTGTCCTTCATCTGGACCATGCGCGTGATTTCTCTGATATCAAGCAAGCAATCGATAGCGGTTATACTTCGGTGATGTATGATGGTTCCCATTTACCTTTTAAAGAGAATATCTTGAAAACAAAAGCAGTCGTTGAATACGCCCATGCTCGTGGTGTCTCAGTGGAAGGGGAGCTAGGAACGATTGGTGGGACGGAAGAAGGAATCCATGTGGCAGAAGATGATAAAGTGTATACCAAACCAGAAGATGCGGTAGAATTCGTAGCAGCAACTGAAGTAGACGCATTAGCAATTGCTATTGGAACAAATCATGGGCAATTCAAATCAAAAACAGAAGTCAATCTACCACTCCTGAAAGAAATCGACGCAGTAGTCGATGTTCCCTTGGTCATCCACGGTGGTACTGGAGTGAAAGAGGAAGATTATCCAGAGTTGATCAATCACGGAATCCGTAAATTCAATGTTGGGACAGAGCTACTTGTCAACTGGACGAAAACCGCAAAAGAAAGCTTTGGTGAAACAGAAGTCAGCCGATCATTACGCCACAACGTGATCCCAGCCAATGAAGCAGTGAAGGCAATCATCAAACATAAAATCGGCTTGTTTTTGAATACAGGAAGTGAGATCTATGCAGAAAAGAGCTAAAATGAAAAAATATTTGTTTCTTTTGGCAGGAAGTCCGGGAACAGGAAAAACTTATTTGATGGAACGACTGTTCGAACGGTTTCCAACGATGTATCGTCTTACCTTAGATGAAGTCAAAGAGTATTACGCTGAATCAATTGGGTTCGACAATTTAGCTGAACGAGCAGAGCAAGAAAAAAACAAGGTGTATCCATTCTTTTATCAGGCATTGGAACTGTACATGGAAGCAGGGAAGAAAGTGATTGTTTCAGAGTATCCTTTCAGTGACAAACAAAAAGGACCATTAGAAGCGTTATCAAAAAAATATGGCTATGAAGTGATCACGATTCGCTTGCACGCAGACTTTGATGTACTATGGCAACGACGTTATAAAAGAGATCGCGATCCTGAACGTCATTTGAGTTATATTATGGACCATTATCATTATGGAGATACGTTGGACGATCGATCGTTAGGAACCAATCATATTACCAAAGAAGAATTTAGAGCTGTTATAAATGATCGAAAGTATGAACACTTTGAACTTGGAACGCTTTATACATTCGATGTGACTGATTTTTCCAAAGTGGATTATACGCCGCTGTTAGACGAGTTAGAGTGGCGAGTGGCGAATGATCAATAAAAATTAATATCTAGTTGATTGATTCAAGTTTTGAATGAATCGTAAAAAGTGAAAGCCTATCCTCCTATTTATTGAGAGATAGGCTTTTTTATTTTTATTACTGGATTTCCGTGCCATATGTCAAAGCGACTCTTTGGTGGATAACCAATCTGATAATTTCTTTAAGACTGTTTGGACTTGTGGCTCGTTTGTTTGTTTCAAAAAGTCATGTTCTAGATCATAAACAGGTTTGAATCGACTATTCGAGATCTGTTTGCTTATCCTTTTACTTGAAGCAAAAGGTACTTCTTGGTCTGAGGTACTGGCGGTACTATAGCAAGGAGGAAAAGCTGCAAGTTCTTTTTCACGAATGGCATAATCCGACCAATCCAGTGATTTCGGTAAGTGATAGTAATCGGCTAAGATCCCGTGTTGTCGTCCGTAGTGATAAAGTAAGGCGCGACCCATCAGTGGATCGTCTGCCGTGGGTGTTTGTTGATCAATGCCTATAAGCATTTCTTCTGTTAATGTGTGTGTGGTGGGATTGGTTTGTTTCTTCAGAAATTCAAAATCAGTATATCCATAAAAATTGATTAAGAAATTGGGTGAAATCCTTTTATCCATAAGCAAATATTTGGTTAGGTGGAACATCAAATAACTTCCCGCAGAACGTCCACAAATACCAAAGGGGTGTTCATGGATGATTGTCTTTTTTAAGACATCAAAGCTTTCATTTAGTTTTGCAATGATTTCTGTTACAGATGTATTTGGTGCCAACAGGTAATCAAGAGTTAGTAGAGTATAGCCATGAGCTAGAAAGAGATCCTTTAGTGTATGGGGTATGTCACCTTTTGATCCGTAAATCAATCCGCCGCCATGCAGATAAAGGATATATTTTGGTGTATCGCTCTGAGCAAGATAAATGGTTACTGTAATGTCATCGAGTAGTTGTTTGGTTTCTTTCATTTGCCTGTCTCCTCATTTTGATAATATAGGCGCCAATCTCATGATTGACCATTTGTAACGGATTTGTTAAATCAATTGATAAATAATCGGAAATTTTGTGGAGACGATAACGAATCGTTTTAGCATGTAAAAACATTGCTTCTGCTGTTTGTTTGTAGTTGCGATTGTGTTGTAAAAAACAATAAAAAGTTTCAAATAAGTCATAGTCTGTTTGAGCCAACTGCGCCAATTTTCGAGGGATTGCTTCTTGCAATGTTGCTATCTGATTTTCTCGAATAAAATGTTTGAATATGCCGATATCTTCGGATGTCACAACAGGACCGTTGTAAAATGAGGTATTGAAATTCAAAATATCCAAACATTCAAACAACAATTCCTTGATTTCTTGTCGTGGTTTTGCTTGGCTGATGGCAAAGGTTACTTGTTCATTTTCTGCGAGTATTTCTACCATCAGACGTGAAATCTGATCTTTAGTGATAGGCCCTTCCGATTGAGCAAAGTTGAATAAAACAGCTGAATATTGATGTTGGTCAAAGAAAATCGCCTCTTTTTTCAGTGTCCGTAAAAGTGTAAGGATGCGATTTTTCATTAATTGCGTTTGCATCTCTTTAGTTGAAAAGACGATTGTCTGGTAAGTATCTTTTGACTGCATATGCGCTTCTTGTAGCAAGCTATCTAATTCTTCAGGATTTCGTGGTGTATTTTGTAAAATCGCATCAGCTAAATTATTTAAACGGGTATAACGTTCTTTTTTCAATAGGCTTTCTGTATTGAATTTTTCTTGCAAGGCGTCAATGGCATTTTCGATAATGACTAGGTCGGTTTCTTTGATTTGTTGGTTGTTCAGATAAACAAGCAATAAGCAATTGAGAGAGTAGTTATTGAAAATCGCAATCTCTAATGCATAGCGTTTTTTCGAGTCTGTTTGAGCATAAAGTGTCAGTAAAGAATAATCGTTTTTCATGAAATCTGTTTGCGGTAGCGATTCACGTGAGAGTACGATGGCATCGGTTGGAACCAGCCCTTCGCAAATTTCGATTTCTTTATCAAGCAATTTTAAGGAAAAAGGAAGTTCGATGATTTGATAAAACTCTTGCATGATCGTTTCTAAAGAAGAAAACTGCTTTTCTAGACGGTTGAATCTTTGGCGTGCTTCATAGTAGGTTCGTAAAGTATGGGCATGTGCATTGAGTAACGGCTCATAAATCGTTAATAGAATTTTTTCATAGCTGATTTCTTGGCTGATTTTGATCAATGGGATTTCATATTTGAAGCACAATGCAATAAACCATTCGGGGATCACCTTGATAAAACGATCGGTTTTTAACACAAGACCACTGATCCCGATTTGACACATCTTGATGAAAAAATCTTCCAGTTCTTTTTCTGACAAGTCGTTCAATGCATAAAACGAGGTCAGGATCAGCTGATTTTGTTTACTCCAATTTTCGATATCAATGGCTTCTAAGACCATTGCAGTTTCGACTTCATTATCTAAACCGATCTCATTCGTTAGAATCTTCCCTTTTTTTAGTTCACCTAGCAATAATAACTCCCTTAATTTCATCATATTCTCCTTTTTTCCTTTTATGGATAAAAAGTATAGCATTCTTTTAGAAATACGTCCGATGAAAACACTTTCTTAATCTTCTACAATGACAGTGTAAGAATGAATAAGGAGGGGCATTATGTTAGAAACGGTTGTTTTACCAAATAATTATCAAGATTCCATCAACTTGATGCTATTGACTAATCAAATCAATTCGCTTGAGGAAGTCAACATGAGCCAGATCATGATGGGAACGGATGCTAATAAAGATATTTTGAATAACACGTCACTTTTAACAGAAAAGGCACAAACTGCGTCTGCGAACGATTTAATGATCGTGGTAGAGAGTGAGGATGAATCAATCATGGAAAAGGTACTGCCAATGATTGATGATTTTTTAGCGGATCTATCAGCAAAAGAGACAGCGCAACCGAATAAATCAGTGACCACGTGGAAAGAAGCATTGAAACAATTACCAGATGCAAATGTCGCCTTGTTTAGTATTCCGGGGGAATACGGCGCAGCAGAAATGGCACGTGCGTTGAAGAATAATCTGCATGTTTTTTCATTTACGGATAATATTGCGATCGAAGATGAAGTCCGTCTGAAAAAACTAGCGCATGAAAAAGGATTACTGATGATGGGGCCAGATTGTGGGACAGGTATTTTATCGAGTATTCCAATTGCTTTTACGAATGTTGTCGCACCTGGAAATATTGGCGTAGTTGGTGCATCTGGTACGGGTATCCAAGAAGTGACGACAATCATTGATCGTCTAGGTGGAGGTGTGGTTCATGCTATTGGTACCGGTGGTCGTGACCTGAGCGACAAGGTGGGAGCAATAACGGTCAAAGATGCAATCGTGGCACTTGAAAACCATGAACCAACAGATGTGATCTGTGTGATTTCTAAGCCACCTGCAAAAGAGGTACGTGACGAAGTAGTGCAATTATTGCAGAGTATTTCAAAACCAGTCGTCGCTATATTTTTAGGAGAAAAACCAACGAATCACGAAGGAAAAGTCTATCTGGCACACACGTTAGAGGAAACTGCCCGTATCGCTGTAGATTTAGCAAACGAAGCAACAGTGAAAAAAAATTACTTTGAAGCACTAGAACAACCGGATGTCTTGACGCTTGCTAAAGAAAAAGTCGTCAAAGGGCTATATTCTGGAGGAACGCTCGCAGCTGAAGCAGGCATGCTGATTTCAGAAGCATTAGATTTAGGTGGTCTGGTCAAAGAAGATGGGTACATCTTGAAATCTCAAGGTTATGAAGTGATTGATTTAGGAGATGATAGTTATACACAAGGGAAACCACATCCAATGATCGATCCGGAAGTCCGGATCCACAAAATAGAAGAGTACGCCAAGGAAGAAGAAACTGGCGTCATCTTATTTGATATTGTTTTAGGATATGGTGCACATGAAGACATGGTGGGTGCATTGTTACCAACGCTCCAATCTGCGCAGTCAGAAGCGGAAAAAGCAGGACGTGAACTTTATTTCGTGGCGACAGTCTGTGGGACGAAGAATGATCCACAAGACTACCAAAAATCAGTGGAACGCTTGAAAGAAGCAGGTGTTTTTGTCGCAGAGAGTAATGCTAAAGCGGTTCAACTGGCATTGTTGTTAAAAGGCATCAGATTGTCTGAAGCAGATAAAGAAGTCTTAGCATATGATGGAAAAACAGTTGCTGTACCACAACCGAGTGAGCAAGTCATGGAATTATTGACGACGAAACCGCGTGTAGTGAATGTCGGTTTGAAAAGCTTCACCGAATCGATTGTCACCTATGGTGGACAAACAGTCCAGTTGGATTGGCGGCCTCGCGCAAGCGGTAACAAGAAAATGATCAAAATTTTAGATGCGTTGGAAGAGCATCAGGAGCAAATTGACGAAGAAAATCAGAAAGTGACAGAAAAAATCAAGAACGCACAGCCGTTTCTGGTCGATGTGGTCCCTGCAAAAACGGTGATTCCTGAATTAAATGATCCAAAGCAAAAAACACTATTGCATGCAGGTCCGCCAATCACTTGGGAGGCGATGACCGGACCGATGCGAGGCGCGTGTCTAGGTGCAGCGTTATTCGAACGTTGGGCAGAAAACGAAGAAGAAGCATTAGCACTTTTTGAAGCAAATGAAGTGCGATTCATTCCTTGTCATCATGTACAAGCAGTAGGACCGATGGGAGGGATCACTTCTGGTGATATGCCGGTCTTCATTGTTGAAAACCGGAAAGAAGGCAATCAAGCCTTCTGTATCTTGAATGAAGGTATCGGTAAGGTATTACGTTTTGGTGCGTATTCCCAAGAAGTCGTTGATCGCTTAGATTGGATCAAAGAAGTACTAGGACCAACAATTCATCAAGCGTTGGCATTCACCGAGGAAGGATTGAATCTAAATGTTTTGATCGCTCGGTCGATTACGATGGGGGATGAATTCCATCAAAGAAATATTGCTGCTTCTTTGAATTTCCTGAAAGAAATCGCTCCATTGATCATTCAAACGGAGATTCCTGAAGAACAAAAATATGATGTAATCAAGTTCTTAGCAGATACGGATCAATTTTTCTTGAATATCATGATGGCTACGGGAAAAGCAATCGTCGATGGTGCGCGCCAAGGGACTAAAGGAACAATCGTGACAACGATGACACGTAATGGTGTTGATTTTGGTGTTCGAATCGCAGAAACAGGCGATACATGGCATCTAGCGCCTGTAAACACACCAAAGGGCTTGTACTTTACAGGATTCAATGAAGAAGATGGTAATCCCGATATTGGCGATAGTGCTATCACAGAAACTGTCGGTGTAGGAGGAATGGCCATGGTGGCAGCACCAGGTGTGACCCGTTTTGTTGGCGCAGGTGGTTTTGAAGATGCGTTAGCAACCTCAAATGAAATGGCGAAAATCTGCGAAGGGCATAACCCAACGTTTTCGATACCAACTTGGGATTTTCAAGGAACTTGCTTAGGAATCGATATTCGCAAAGTGGTGGAAACAGGAATCACTCCTGTTATAAATACTGGAATCGCGCACAAAAATGCTGGAGTGGGGCAAATTGGCGCAGGTACAGTTCGGGCACCACTCGCTTGCTTTGAACAAGCCTTAGAGGCCTATGCTAAGGAGCTAGGGATCAACGTTGAGTAATCAAGAAATTCAAATGAGCGAGTATTTATCTCCACTTTTGCAATTTGGAAAAATAGGTGTGATCCACAGCGTATTTGAGCATTCCTTTAATGTTGAAATAAAGCAACAATTGATCAATATCGCCTGTTTTCATGACTATCTATCTAGTTTTGGTATCAATCTTCCTGAATATCGATTTAACACACTTGCTTCGGCTCTTCAAACAGGAAATCGTGTAAAAATAAATGATGATGTATTGACGATTTACAGTATTTCAAGTGTCAGACAAGTGACATTAAAACCGTGTCGGCTGGTTCCTCTCAACGTCTTCACGTTAGGGCTATCAAAAAAACAACTACTTTTATTGAAACCATTTTTGGCTGAAAAAAACTGGCAGACAAAAATCGGGTTACCGGTAGATAAACGTGCATCCACGCTGTTTGCTCGAATGGCACAGCCAAACAGAGAGTGGACGACAACTGAATGGCAAGAAGTCGTTGGTTATCTTTTAGGCAGAGGCAAAGGGTTGACGCCTAGTGGTGATGACCTATTGATGGGCTATCAGCTTGTTTTAGGGACTGTTTCAGATCCCAGAGGAATCGCGCTAGCGGTTGCTCTGGGAGAAGCCCAAACGGCAACGACTGCAATCAGTCAAGCGTATCTAACTTGTGCGACAAAGGGGTACGCCAACTCACTAGTGTATCAATTATTTTCAGACTTAGCACAAAATCAAGAGGGGAAAATAGAAGAACAGTTAGAGAAAATCATGAGAATCGGTCATTCTTCGGGAAAGGATCTAGCTTTTGGTATTTGGTTGGCGCTACAAGCAATCGAAGGAGAAGAAAGTGAGGGTGAAACATGGAAGCGAGTAAACAAAAACAAGCAGTAAGAGTCAGTGATACTTACTGGATCAAAGTAGTAGTAATCTTTTTTATTGGTTGGATCTTGATGTATGCCACACGAACGATTTTCAACCCGATCATGGGGGTGGTCGGGGAAGAATTCGGTTTAAGCAATACGCAATTAGGCTTAGCAAATAGTATTTTCTTTCTGACATATGCCATCGCTCAGATTCCTTTTGGGATCGTCGGAGACAAAATTGGACGAAAGTTAGTCATCACAGTGGGATTTTTACTTTTGGCAGTAGCGACATACTTCACCGGATTAGCCACGACGTTTATTTTATTCTTAGTGATTCGTGCCATCGCTGGGATCGGGCAAGGTGCTTACTACGGTCCACAGTTTGCCTTGTCGACAGAAGCGATTCCAAAGAGTAAACGGACGATTGGAAATGCCATCATTAATAGTGGTATGGCTTTTGGAACATCAGGCGGTTATCTTCTATCAAGTAAATTGGTCTTAGAAAACGGAGATGATTGGAGCAAACCTTTTTATCTTATGGCGATCCCTACATTGATTGTCGGCATTTTGTTTTATGTATTGTTGAAAGAAAAAGTGATCCGTCCGGGTGAAGAAGCGGAAGTGGAAGAAGGTCCAAAAGAAAAAATTTCTTTGAAGCAGATTTTTACAAATCGTAACTTAGTAGCAGCCTTTATTTTATGTTTTACCAGCATTTATGCTAATTTTGTGATTCTCACTTGGTTGCCGCAGTTTTTGATTGCAGAACGTGGATTTACTGGAGCGAGTGTCGGCTTTATTTCTTCTTTAGTCCCTTGGGCATCGATACCAGGCGCCTTACTCTTTGCACGGGTCAATGATAAGACAGGAGCGACGAAGAAACTAGTGTTTGTTTTGGTTCCATTAGCAATCGTTTCGGTTTTTGCTATCGCTTTTGTTACCAATCGTACCTTATTGATCACAGTGCTTATTCTTTATGGATTGACTGGGAAATTAGCACTTGACCCGATCATGGTGACGTTTGTCACGAAACATGCACCAAGAGCAGCCTTAGGAACGACGTTAAGTGCGTATAATTTTATCGGGATGTCAGGATCGATTTTAGCGCCTTACGTTACTGGTTATTTAGCAGATACTTCAGGTTCGATGCAAGTTGGTTTTTACCTCTCTTGTGTCTTGTTGATCATCGGGTTGATTCTCTTTGCCCTATTGGCAAAAGAGGATCGTACACAAACGCTGAAGTAATAGAAAGAGGTGTAGGAAAGACATGGGATTAAATGTGATTGCTTTAGGTGGGAATGCTATTTTAGAAACTGATCCAACCGATAAAGGACAAAAAGCCGTAGTCGAACAGGCGGCTGAAGCTATCGCAGCTTTTGTTGAACAAGGAGAACAAGTCATTCTTTGTCATGGCAATGGTCCGCAGGTTGGCAATTTATTATTGCAGCAACAAGCAGGAATAAGCGCAAAAAATCCTCCAATGAGCTTGGATACATGTGTCGCAATGACGCAAGGAAGTATTGGCTATTGGTTACAACAAGCGTTAACCAATGCGTTTACGCAACATGGGATCAACCAACCGGTCGTCTCCATCGTGACACAAGTGTTAGTTGATCCGAATGATCCATCGTTTCAGAAGCCAACGAAACCGATTGGACCATTTTATACAGAAGAGGAGGCAAAAAAATCGGTACAAAAGAATGAAGGAACATACGTGGAAGATGCAGGACATGGCTACCGTAAAGTCGTTGCATCTCCTCAACCAAAAGAAATTGTGGAAAAAGAAGCACTCCAAGCATTAGTAGCAGCTAATGTTGTCACGATTTGTGCAGGTGGTGGTGGTATCCCAGTGATTGAATCATCTGGGCTTTATCAAGGCGTGGAAGCGGTCAATGATAAAGATTTCTCAGCAGCCGTATTGGCAGACGCTATGGGTGCCGATCGTTTGATCATTTTAACTGGTGTCGAGCATATCTATATCAACTATGGAAAACCAGAAGAACAAGCCTTAGGGACGATGACTCCCGAAGAAGCAAAAGAATACGTAGCTGGTGGTCATTTTGCAGCTGGAAGTATGTTGCCAAAAGTAGAGGCAGCGGTCCGTTTTGTTGCAAGTGATCCAAAACGTCAAGCAGTCATTACTTCCATTGAAAAATTGAACCATTTGACTGAAGGTGCGGGAACAGTGATTCAACAAACGAGGTAACGAGTGATGAAAAAAAATGCCATGATCACTCAAATTAGCCTTGCATTGGCTTTAGGTATTCTGGTGGGGATGTTCTGGCCTATGAGTGCGTCTGTGTTAAAACCGATTGGCGAAGTATTTTTACGACTGATGCAGATGGCGATTCCATTATTGATCCTTGGTCAGATCATTCAAGCTTTAGGTAGTATTGATTTGAAGGAATTAGCAAGTATTGGGACACGCACCTTGCTCATCTTTGGGATTTCCTCCTTATTGGCAGCTTTATGGGGTGTGTTATTGGCTGTTTTGTTTACGCCTGGATCTGGCATGGAACATATAGAGCGATTAAGTCCTACGATCGAGGCGCAAGAGCTGTCGATCCAAGAAACATTTCTCCAGTTTGTGCCTAAAAATATTTTTGACTCCCTTACGCAAGGTTCGATTATCCAAATCATTGTTTTCGCGATTTTTTTCGGCCTAGCCTTGAATCACTATGGACAAAAACAGCCCCAATCGAAGTTGTTTCAACTAATCATTGATTTTAACGAAGTGATTATCCAAGTCATCAAGTATGTGATGCATTTTGCCCCTATTGGGATATTTGCCTTGGTGAGTAGCAGTATCAGCCAATTAGGCGCACAAGTCATTCTGCCAATGGTGAAATATCTACTGGTGTATAGCTTAGCTACAGTATTGTTCTTACTGGGATGGTTAGTTGTTGTCAGTATATACGGCCGATTACATCCGTTAAAATTGATCATGAATATGAAGAATATGTCGATCATGGCGCTTGCAACGACTTCTTCAGCCATCACTTTACCAATCGAATTAGAAGAAGCACAACATAAATTAGGGTTGAGTAAGCGAATCAGTCACTTAGTCTTACCATTAGGGATGTCATTGAACAGTAATGGCTCAGCAATGCACATGGCACTGACGGTGATCACGATCGCTCAGATGTACCAAGTAGAGTTTCAATGGACGACCATGGTCTATCTTGCGATTTTAGCTACTTTTATTTCTTTAGCCAATGCGGTAGTTCCTGGTGCGGGGCTAGTTTCTTTAGCCATCATCGTGCCGCAAATGGGGTTACCTATTGAAAGTATTGCCATTTTTGGCGGTGTCGAATGGTTAGTAGGGATGTTGCGCACGATTTTGAATGTCAATTCTGATGTGTATTCAGCGATCCTAGTGGCAAAATCAGTCGATGAAATCGATTATGAGATTTTTAACCGTGGCTAAATGAATAAAAAGAAAGGGGTTGCAATTTTAAAAAATACTTGTTATAGTAAATGTAAATAAAACAGGCATGTGACTGGTAAAGCAGGCAGGACCTAAAGAAAGACACACAAAGAATCCTTTGTTGTTATTTCTTATGGTCTTGCCTGCTTTTTTCTTTTTTGTCTGCGCAGCGAAAAAGGAAAACGAAAGAAGGAGTGGAAAAAATGGATTATCAAACTTTAGCAAAGCATATTTTACAATTCGTTGGCGGAAAAGAAAATATCATTCATTTGGAACATTGTTCAACTAGACTTCGTTTTACGTTGAAAGATGTCAAACAAACAAATCGTGAAGAGTTAGAACGCTTAGATGGGGTCATTGGTGTTCGTAGCAATGCTCAATTCCAAGTAATCATTGGGAATGAAGTAGTGGAAGTTTATGACGAATTAGCCAAATTGATCGGAGAAATCTCTGCAGATCAGAACATAAACAAAGAAAAGAAACCTGTTGGCACAATTTTACTTGATTTTATCATTTCAGTCTTTCAACCGTTGATTCCCGCGATTGCAGGTGGCGGTGTCTTAAAATCACTTTTACTGCTCTTATCTTTATTGGGTGTGATGGATACAAACTCATCTACTTACCTGCTATTGAATTTGATCGGAGGAGCGCCTCTTTACTTCTTACCGATTTTAGTTGCGATGACGACAGCAAGAAAGCTAAAAGTCAATGAAATCGTAGCTGTTTCAGCAGTAAGTGCTTTGCTTTTACCAGAGATGGCAACCCTTCTAGCAGACGGAACCTCCTTTCTAGGGTTCTCAATTGAAAATATTGCGTATGCTTCTCAAGTCTTCCCAGCAATCTTAACGGTGTTATTTTACAGTATCGTCGAAAAATATGTCACGAAAATTTCTCCGAAGCCGATTCGTATTTTCTTTGTTCCGATGGTTGCTTTATTAGTGACTGTTCCAGTTGCACTGCTGATTTTAGGCCCTTTAGGATATAACGTTGGTGGCGCATTCTCGTATTTGATCGTCGAGTTATATCAACGATTAGGCTGGTTAGCAACAGGCTTACTTGCCGCAGTTCTACCATTGATGGTCGTTACTGGCATGCACAAAGCGATGATTCCTTATGCTGTTTCTTCAATGGGAGAGTTAGGAAAAGAGATGCTCTATTTACCGGCTTCTTTGGCACATAATATCGCTGAATCTGGTGCATGTTTTGCCGTAAGTTTAAAGACAAAAAATATGAAATTGCGACAAACAGCGATTTCTGCAGGAATCTCAGCTTTGTTTGGTATCACTGAACCCGCATTATATGGGGTAACGATCTTACACAAACGGGTATTGAGTATCGTGATGGTTTCTAGTTTCATCGGCGGGATATTTGCCGGAATCATGGCTTTAGAAGCCTTCGCATTGGTTGGACCAGGGATTGCGAGTATCACTATGTTTGCCAGTGCAGATCAACCGATGAATCTTGTCTGGGCATTCGTCTGTACAGCTCTTTCTTTTGTTGTGTCGTTTGTAGGTGGCTTGGTATTTTTTAAAGATCAAGAAGAAGCAACCACACAAGAAGAGAACGAGAGTCGTAGGGGAGGAGCTTGGGGTATCGTGAGCCCAGTCAAAGGGCAAGTGATTCCTCTTGAAACAGTCCCAGATGATGTCTTTTCTAGTGGGATGGTTGGCGAAGGTGTCGGGGTCATTCCAGAAGAAGGTATTGTTTTTTCTCCTGAAGAAGCACAAGTGACCATGCTATTTGAGACAGGTCATGCAATCGGGTTACGAACGGTGAGCGGAGTAGAATTACTGATTCATGTAGGAATCGATACAGTCAAGTTACAAGGTGAAGGTTTCCATGCCCTTGTTCAAGAAGGGCAGATGGTGCAACCAGGCGAGCGTTTACTTGAGTTTGATATTGAAAAAATCAAACAAGCAGGATTTGATCCAGTCGTTGTGGTGGTCGTGACCAATCAGAAGGAGTATCACATTGATCGTCAAGTAGAAAATCAATCAGTGACACCCGAAACTGAGTTATTGATGATTTCTGCTTTAGCAAAATGAAAAAATGAAAGTGAGGAATAGAAAAATGGATATGACACAAACAGGTTTTCCCGAAGGATTTCTATGGGGAGGTGCAATTGCAGCAAACCAAGTAGAAGGGGCATGGGATATTGGTGGAAAAGGGTTATCTGTGGCCGATGTTGCAACCTACAAACCCAATGTAGACAATAAAGATTACGCAGCTCATGTAGGTGTGACGATCGAAAAAGTAGAAGAAGCAATAGCCGACCCTACAGACAAGTGGTTCCCTAAACGACGAGGGGTCGATTTCTATCATCGTTACAAAGAGGATTTAGCGTTATTTGCGGAAATGGGGTTTACTACATTACGTTTGTCGATTGCTTGGTCCCGACTCTTTCCAAATGGGGATGAAAAGACAGCTAATCCTGAAGGTGTCTCATTTTACAAAGAAGTTTTTAAAGAAATGAAGCGCTTAGGAATCGAACCGATTGTGACCTTGTCTCATTATGAGATGCCATTAGCATTAGCGATGAAAGGCAACGGTTGGATTCAACGAAGTGTGGTGGATGACTTTGTTCGATTTGCAGATACTTGTTTTGACGAATTTGGGGAGTACGTTCATTACTGGTTGACGTTCAATGAAGTGGATAGTATTTTTAGACACCCATTTACGACTGCCGGGATTTTGACTGATACGATCGAACCAGACAAAATCGAAGCGGCTATCTATCAAGCGTTACATCATCAATTTGTGGCAGGGGCTTTAGCAACGAAACATTGCCATGAAAAGATCCCTGGTAGCCAAGTTGGTTGTATGTTGACCAAATTGATGACCTATCCGTTGACGAGTCGACCAGAAGATGTGGAACGAACATTGAAAAAGAATATGAACAATCATTTTTATGCGGATGTTCAAGTCAAAGGTACGTATCCGCCACTCGTGTTGAAAGACTTAGCCAACCGTCATATCACGATCGACATGTTACCTGGTGATAAAGAATTATTGAAAGAACATACGGCAGACTTCCTATCGTTTAGTTATTATATGTCTATGTGTGAATCCGCAGATCCAAAGGCAGAGCGGACACCGGGGAATACCGTTTTGGGTGTTAAAAATCCTTATTTAGAAGCGACAGATTGGGGTTGGCAAATTGATCCTTTAGGCTTGAAAATTTCTTTACTAGAATTATATGACCGTTATCAAGTACCCTTGATGATCGTTGAAAATGGCATGGGAGCTTTTGATGAAGTGATTGACGATGAAATCCATGATCCCTATCGAATCGCTTATTTTACTGCACATTTCAAAGCGATGAAAGCAGCCATCGATGAAGGGGTTGATTTGATTGGGTATACAAGTTGGGGACCTATTGATTTAGTCAGTGCCGGAACCTCTCAAATGTCAAAACGTTACGGATTCATTTATGTAGATGCGGATGATGAAGGAAATGGAAGTTATGATCGCTTGCGTAAAGATTCATTTTACTGGTATAAAGAAGTTATTAGAACGAACGGTCGATCCATCGAGTGAAGGAACTGTTCGATGCGTTCAAGGAGTAACCTTGACCGAAGGAGGCTATCATGAGGAAAATACTAAAGGTGCTTAACTCCAGTGTGGTATTGATCGACAGCAATCAGCAAAAAATGATTGCTTTAGGAAAAGGGATTGGTTTTGGCAAAAAGCCCGGTGAGATCATCTCGGATGATTCGATTGATGAAATCTATCTGCCCTATGATGAAGGCAAAGCCATGCAATTATTGGATTTGATCAAAGAGGTTCCTTTGACCTATTTTGAATTAACGAAAGCAATGGTCTCTAGTATGGAAAAACGACTAGGGAAACGGTTAAACTCTAGTATTTATTTAACATTACCTGATCATTTACATTTTTCAGTTGAACGTATGACCAAAGGAATCATCATCACTAACCGGTTATATTGGGAGATCAAGAATTACTATCCGGAAGAATATCAAGCAGCCGAGCAAGCGCTAACGATCTTCAATGAAAAATCCGATGTCGAGTTACCCATTGAAGAAGCGGCAAATATCGCCTTTCATGTCATTAATTCATTGTCTCAAGAAAGTCAGGGAACCGATAGTATGAAGCAAGCGAAAATGATTGGTGGCATCGTCAACTTAGTAAAATATTCGATTCGGATCGACATTGCTCCAGACTCGATCCATTATAGTCGCTTTATTACTCATGTTCGTTTTTTCGTTGAACGGTTGTTTGCGAATAAGATGTTGGATGGTCAAGATGATGGGCTATATCAACAAATGTGTATCTTGTATCCATTGGCGATGGAAAATGCAGACAAAGTAAGGCAGTATATCCAGAAAATGATCCAACAGGAAATCACGAATGAGGAAGTCACCTATCTAGGTGTGCATATCAATCGATTGATGCGGCACCCTGATTGAAGAAAAAATAGACAAGATGATGTAATGAAAAGCAGCAAGCCAGTGATTCTTTCTGGTAGCTGCTTTTTTTTTGTAACAAATAGGAGGAATAGACTTTTTAGCGAAATATATGTCTATAAAGTACCAGATATCCTATTTTTCGGATAATATCGTGTGGTGATTCACAATCGTATCTGATTAGTTATATAACATAATTGATTTGAAAATTAACAAAAAAAATTAGGGTTATATTAAAAAAACGGGCTGTTTTTAGTGTATAATACTCCTTAGTGTCGTGCGACAACCCATCCAATTGGGCTTAAAATGATTAGATAACGCTTACGTTTGTGAGCAATCAATCAGGCTATTTGAAATAAATCAAAGGAAATGGGAAAATGAGTCAAGTAAAATAGTTTTTCAAGCGAATAATCAGTCATAACTAGCGGACATTGTGAATGATTGAATGATCGTAAGGGGAATTATTTGCTTATTCGTCGTATAACCAAATTAAAGGGGGAGAACAAAGAAATGAAGATAGCAATTGCTGGTGCAGGTGCAATGGGGAGTCGGTTTGGACTCATGTTGCAAAAAGGTGGAAATGACGTGACATTGATCGATGGTTGGAAAGACCATGTAGAAGCGATCAAAGAAAACGGATTGAAAGCTAACTTTAACGGTGAGGACATCGTTGTCGATATCCCAGTCGTTCTTCAATCAGAAATCAATGACGTAGAAAAAGTTGATTTGATCGTCTTATTCACGAAAGCAATGCAACTAGAAAAAATGTTGGAAGATATTCGTCCAATGATCAAAGATGAGACAAAAGTCCTTTGTTTATTGAACGGAATCGGCCATGAAGATATTATTGAAAAATTTGTACCAATGAAAAATATTTTTATTGGTAATACAATGTGGACGGCAGGCCTAGAAGGTCCTGGACGTGTGAAATTATTTGGTAGTGGTTCAGTAGAACTACAAAACTTAGGAGACGGACAAGAAGAAGCTGCGAAAGAATTGGCAGAAACTTTAGCTGAATCGGGTTTGAATGCGAAGTATTCAAGTAATATCCATTACTCGATCTATCGTAAAGCTTGTGTCAATGGCACGATGAACGGCTTATGTACGATTTTAGACGTGAACATGGCAGGACTTGGTCGTACTTCTACGGCTCATGATATGGTTGTTGCTATCGTAAATGAATTTGGTCAAGTAGCAAAAGCAGAAAATATTGATTTAGATGTGGAAGAAGCAGTCGCACACTGTGAAACTTGTTTTGATCCTGAGACGATCGGTATGCATTTCCCATCGATGCATCAAGATTTGATCAAAAACAACCGATTGACAGAAATCGACTATATCAACGGTGCGATTTCACGTAAAGGAAAGAAATACGGGATCGCTACGCCTTACTGTGACTTTTTGACAGCGCTCGTGCATGCAAAAGAACAGATTTTACAGGCGAAATAGGAGGAACAAATAAATGGATACGACGAATAAATTAACGCCAAGAATTTTTTTGAACAAAGTATTAGCTGGAACAGCAACAGGGATCATCGTAGGACTGATTCCAAATGCTGTTTTAGGAGCTATTTTAAAGTATTTCAGTGAATATCCTGTTGCTGTGACGATCGCACAACTAGCTGTGATCTTCCAATTAGCGACACCGTTGATCATTGGTGGTTTGATCGGGTTACAATTTGGGTTTAATCCGATGCAAATGATGGTAGTAGCTGGTGCTGCATTTGTCGGCTCTGGTGTTGTCCGCTTTATGCCAGACCTTGGTGAAGCAGGTGTATATGTAGGGTCAGGTACAGGAGATATCATCAATACTATGATTACTGCAGCGATTGCTGTTGGTCTGATCCTATTGATCGGCGATCGTTTTGGGTCAGTCGCAATCGTATTGACACCAATCGTAGTCGGTGTGGGCGCAGGTCTTATTGGGTTTTATTTATTCCCTTATGTGACAGCGATCACCTCTGCAATCGGTGAAGGTATCAATAACTTCACGACATTGCAACCTCTTTTGATGTCTATTTTGATCGGTTGTTCATTTGCCTTTTTGATCATCTCACCGATTTCAACAGTGGCGATTGGTTTAGCAATCCAGTTAGACGGTGTCTCTGCTGGTGCTGCTGCTATGGGTGTCGCAGCAACAACCTTTGTGTTGATCGTCAATTCTTGGCGTGTCAATAAATCAGGTGTCACGATCGCGATTGCGTTAGGTGCGATGAAGATGATGATGCCGAACTTATTCCGTAAACCGATCATCTTAGTTCCATGTTTAGTAAGTGCGGTTATCACAGCGATACCTGTTGCACTTTTCTCTGTATCAGGAACACCAGCTTCTGCGGGCTTTGGGATCGTTGGTTTAGTTGGCCCTCTTGCTTCATTAGATGCTGGACTAAATATCGTGATGGTGTTGATTTGTTGGTTCGTCGTACCAGTCGCGGCTGCTTTATTTACGCAATTGGTATTTGAAAAAGTCTTAAAACTTTACGACCGGGAAGAAGTCTTCAAATTCTTAGGTTGATCAAAATTATAAAAGAAAAAAACGCAAAACAGAGAAATTTCTGGATTGCGTTTTTTTTTTGAGAAGAAGCTGGTGTTATCTGCTATACTGACACTAAATGAAAACAATGGACCATTTGATCCAATAGAAGGAGAATACATGAGAAATATAAAATTAACGATCGAATATGATGGAAAAAGATATTCTGGTTGGCAACGACTTGGTAATGATGAAAAAACGATCCAAGGAAAGATCGAAGCGATCATTTCGCAAATGACCGGTGAAACGATTGAGATTATCGGTTCTGGCCGAACAGACGCTGGGACACACGCCAGAGGTCAAGTAGCTAACTTCAAAACAGCTAGTACAATGAGTCGAATGGAGATGCTGGATTTCCTCAATCGTTATTTGCCAAGAGATATTGTGGTGAAAAAAGTGGAAGAAGTACCTGAACGTTTTCATGCTAGATATAATGCAAAAGGGAAAAAATATAGTTACTACGTTTGGAATGCACCGATTCCAACAGTGTTTGAAAGAAACCATAGTTTTGATTATCCGAAGGCACTTGATTTGGAGAAAATGGAAGAAGCTTGTCGGAAACTAGAAGGAAAACATGACTTTATTGGATTTTCAGCATTGAAAAAAACAAAAAAATCAACAGTACGTACAATTGAAGAATTATCGGTCCAACAAGAAGGCAATATGCTTCATTTTACATTTGTAGGAGATGGTTTTTTGTATAAAATGGTACGGATCTTAATGGGAACGATTTTAGATATTGGTTCAGGTAAAGCTGATTTATCTTTGATCGATACGATTTTTGAAACGAAAGTCAGACAGCAAGCAGGCGAGACAGTTCCCGCACATGCGCTTTTTCTAGATGAAGTGTATTATTAAGAGATGTTAAATGATTCAAAGAAAATAGTGAAAAAGCAATCTCAGCTTTTTCCTGTTTCCTTGGATCGACAGTGGACACTTTGGGAGGAGGAGATCCGATGAAGAAAGAGGAAGAAATCACCACTCTCTATAATTTGATTTTAAACCCAAACACGCGAGACTGGGAACGGCAACAACTAATTACAGCAAAAGAAGAGTTAGCAACTTCTGTTTCTCTAAAAGAGGTACTTGAAAAGTTGGAAGTTTCTTTACGACCATTAGCTTTACGACAAAATCTAACGCCAGACGTCATGGATTTCTATTTGCAAATGGTCGGCGATCCGTTAGGGGAAGCGCGGTATGATTTTTCTAAACACGAAATGACAGATCCGACTGTTCAAGAACGAGCAGTATTTGCTGGCGGTTGTTTTTGGTGTATGGTAGAGCCTTTTGAGCAAAAAGCAGGGATTGTTTCTGTGATGTCCGGGTACACAGGTGGGCAGTTTGATTCCCCTAATTATGACCAAGTCAGTGGCGGCTATACTGGTCATGTGGAAGCAGTGGAGATCATATTTGATAAGCGAGTGATCAGTTATCAAGAGCTAGTCGAGATTTATTGGCAAGTAACGGACCCGACGGATGAATTTGGACAATTCCAAGACCGCGGAGAACAATATCGCCCAATCATTTTTGTTCAAAATGAAGAGCAACAAAAAACTGCTGAAGCGTCGAAACAAGCATTAAGCGTATCAGGTCGCTACAGAAAACCGATAGTTACAGCTATTTTGCCAGCGACAGCTTTTTGGCCGGCTGAAAATTACCATCAACAATTTTACCAGAAGCAACCAAAACGTTACAAAAAAATAAAAAAAACCCGTCGTCAATTAGCATTTTTGCAAAGAATGACGCACAATTGGGGAAAAAAAGCCAAGAAATAAATAAGTTAACACAATTATGATGGCGTTTTCTGCCAGAGCTGATGTATCACTTGAAAGTAGACGAGGTTACATGGGTACTTGAAATAGAGATGGATCAAAAAGCTGGGTTAGTAGTCATCTGCTATCCTTGAAAATGAAAAACGGCATTCCAGAAGTAACTCCTTATTTTTTCGGAGTGGAAGACTTCTGTGATAATCATAAAAAATAAGGAGTGAATGAAATGTATGTAGCTGATAAAACGCGTTACGAAAACATGGAGTATCGTAAAAGCGGTCGATCTGGCTTAAAGCTGCCCTTACTGTCTTTAGGGTTATGGCAAAATTTTGGGGAATATGATCCCATCAGTAATCAGCGGGAAATTTTAAGGGGGGCTTTTGATTTAGGCATCACCCATTTTGATCTAGCCAATAATTATGGTGGACCTGCTGGAGCAGCTGAAACAAACTTTGGGCGACTTTTTAAAGAAGATTTCAAATCCTATCGAGATGAACTGATTATCTCTAGTAAAGCAGGTTATCATATGTGGGATGGCCCTTATGGCGATTGGGGGTCTCGTAAGTCGATCATTGCCAGTTGTGACCAGAGTTTGCAACGTATGGGTTTGGACTATGTGGATATTTTCTATCATCATCGTCCAGATCCTGAAACACCTTTGGAAGAAACCGCAGAGGCATTGATGCAATTAGTTCGACAAGGAAAGGCCCTTTATATCGGTATCTCTAACTACAATGGGGCGGACACACAGCGAATGGCGGAAATTTTACGCAAAAAAGATGCACCCTTCGTGATCCATCAAATGCGTTACAATCTGTTTTCAAGAGAATTACTTGAGACGGACTTAGCACCTGTTCTTGCTGAAAATGGACTAGGTGCAATCACGTTTAGTCCCTTAGCACAAGGCTTGTTAACGAATCGCTACTTACATGGTATTCCTGAAGATTCACGTGCCCATCGAAAAGAAATCCCTTTTCTTTCAGAAGAACAGATTGCACCGACACTACGTAAAATCACACAGTTACAGGAAGTGGCGGAAGCGAGAGGACAAACATTGGCTCAGATGGCATTGGCGTGGAATGTGCGACAACCATCAGTGACAAGTGTCTTAGTCGGTGCTAGCCGTTTGAGTCAGTTGCAGGAAAGTGTCAAAATGAAAGATAATCTCGTCTTTGCACCAGAAGAACTAGCAACGATCGAAACGATTTTGGCAGAAAATTAACGTGTGAGAAAATCTTGTTGAAGTGGCTACAACATAAGCAAGAGTGTCTGGGGCATTAGTCCTCTAGCATATTTTAAAACCGAATAAAAGGCGGAAACAGGAGTAACTTCTTCGGCAATAAGGCGCCATCCACAAAAATTTGAAAAACAATTTTCGTGGATGGCGCCTTAATTATCGAGGCTAAACACTTCTGTTCCAACCTCTTCTTGCTTCTGCTATCGTATTTTGTGTTTGAGAGGTGGTGTAGAGACAGACGGCGCAGATTGTTTTTCTTCACTTCTTTTTTACTTGGTACAATAACTTGCCTGCTTGTTCTTCTAAAGTGAAGGTTTTATCGTCTTGCTTTTTTTGTTCCTGTTCTATTTGTTCCAAATTTGTTTCAGACGCAACAGAAGGAGCCTTCACATACAACATACGCCCATCTTCTCCGGTTTTTATTAAAGATACGGGAGACGAGTGGCTATCGATTTCTGTTTTTTTTTCTGACACTGTCGCTGTTTCTAGCGTTAGCTCGCTTATTTTTCTTGTGAATGGTTCATGTAGTTCTTCCTCAGTTTCCAAATCAATCTCTTCCTCTAGTGGTAGTTGATAAATTTCATCTAATAAACTTTTTGAGAAAAACCAACCATCATTCTTTTTTTTACCCATAGTTGTCAAACACTTCCTTTTATTTAAAAATAACTTTTCCTAAAATACGAGAATGACTAACAAGTCCAAATGTCCGACTATCTTCAGAAATATCCGGATTATCGCCTAAAACAAAATAGGTATTTTCAGGAAGATAGGTCAAATGTTTCATTTGCGCGACTGCTTCTGGACTCAGTCGAAAAATCTCTGTAGGAGAATGCGGCTTGTTGCCTAAATGCAAGGTCAGTTCATTCCCATGTACTTTTATAGAATCTCCTGGGATTCCGATAATCCTTTTTACGATTTCATCCGTAGAGGATCGCTGAATAGCGATGATGCTATAACGTGTAAGCGAAGAAAATTTGTCCACGATCACTATGTTGCCGTTGACTAAAGTATCCTCCATTGATGTTCCAGTAACTTGATGAAAGTGATAGCGGTGAAGCGAATAAGTAAACGTAACGCATAGAAGCAGACATATTAAGAAATAGGGTCCTTTCTTTTTCCTTTTTCGAAGTTGACCATTCACCCAAATAAACAAGAAAACAGCCCCCTTTTTTTACTTGCTTGTTCTTTTTGATTAGTCCAATCGATTTTTTAGTTCTTGGACCCGTTCAACTAACTCAAGGATTGTCTGATGGTCATTTATTCGAGCATTTTGTAGTTCAAACAGCATGTAGACACAAAAGGCCAATGCAATAGTTAGCAAGCTATTAATGATCAAAAGATAAAAAAATTGTTTTTTCAATAATTTCAGTTCATAAATACTGATTTTTTTATATAGAAGCGGTTGATCACCGGCTTTCTTTTTTAGCAAAATCAATCTCACTTGTTTTATCATTTGAATTCCCAAGAAAAATAAAATAGCCAACACAACAAGGGATAAGATACTGTTGATAAGCATGAAAGAGACCTCCTTTATAAGTAGTTCTTTTGAAGATGTTTTGCTCAATGGGGGAAAACACTTAAACAAGATGGAACAACAGTATCGGTATCAATAAGAAAAAAACGATCGGGATCAAGGTCTGTAATGGCTCGGCGACGATCTTAGACGCCACGGACATTGACCACGAATTAATGGGATGGACGGGAGAGTCCGCGAGAATCGTACCATCTATGTTTGTACGGTTTTTTTCTAAGCCTAATTGTGCTAATTCAGTAGCGGATAAGGTGCTTAGACTTTTTACGCTACTTAAATTCCCTTGAACGACTCGACGAAAACGTGTGCCGATGTCACCTTCACAACGCACTAAAGTGATCATAGCTTGTGGTGCTTCTTTTTTGATTTCGAGTAACTCGATTTCTGTATCAACAACGACATCGTTGTAGCTCACTTCATAGACAAATAGCTCGTTGAAATCTGTCGCATAGATCTTTGCATTGAGACGAAGTTGAGCGATTTGATGAAGCAAGACATTTTGTTCAAATACATTATGTGACAAGAGGACATAATTGCCTTTGCCGAGTTGTTGATTTTGCGTGTAAGTGGCTACGCCATTCATCAAGTTGTCATTATTCATACCGGCAAGTATCGGTAAGTCGATCGCTACTTCTGGGATCATTATTTTTCCGATGCCCCAGTCATTGATGCTTTGTTGGTAATTGATCTTCGCTTTGGAAAAATTACTGAGATTGACACTCGCAATGCCGATTTCAGAGTAGTTAGCTTCCGCTATTTTTGGCAAATTGAACGTTGAAAGGTCTGTATTTTGTCCTATATCAATGCTCTCCATTTCTTGTTGTTTCTGGATCTGTGTATAGCCATAGATTCCGACACTTAGTAAAGCAACCATTGAAAGAACTAAAGTAATAAAGAGCCCTTTGGTCAAGAAATAAAGGCGAAGCAATTTTTTTCTGGATTTTTCTTTGACAAAGGGGTCTTCAGAGCGGAAGCGTTTGACTAGATAACGAAAACGAACAATAAGTAGGGTAGCGAGAGTGAGACAAACACTGAAAGAGCCTAATACAATGGTTTGATAACTCCAGAAATTTCGTTTTTCAACTTGTCGATTAACGGCTTCGTTGTAAGGAATCCGGACACCATTTACTAATAATCGATACGTATTGATTCCTGGTGGCGTGCAAGTCAATAAGGTGACCATATCCTTTCCAGGGATGATTTTGGCTTTATCGACTTCAGTAGGCAAGACTTCTTCAAAGGATTCGATTTGATAAGCGAGGCGTTCACCTAAAATCGTGAGAAAGAATAGATCGCCAATTTGAAGATGGATGATATCAGTAAATAAAACTTGGTTTTGGACACCGCTATGTCCAGTGATGATCGATCGTGTGTTTTCACCGCCCACTGGAATCGAACTCGCTTCGTAATGTCCTAAGCCACGATTAAGTGTCAAAAAATCAGTGCCGTGATAAAAAGGCATGGTTTCGATTGCCAAAGCGGGAATGTCTAGTGTACCCATTACCCCAGCGGTATTGATCAATGTTTGGTACTCAATTTCATCGAAGTCAACCAAGTCTCCTTGTTGTTCTTTATAAATCAATTCATTGTAACGTTTTGCTTGCTCGAATTTATGCCCTAATTCATCTTTCGTTAGCTGTTCTAATGCTTGATGGTAATTGATGGAAGCAGTACTACGTTCACGATTTGCGAGATAGTTCGCAAAAATCGGATAGATCAAAGTGAGCGTTCCTAAAAGAATCAATAGTGAAGCAAATAACAAAAGAACAGACTTCTTTTCTTTTTCAATCAAGGTTGTTCACCTCATTTTCATTTCATTATTTTTGTTTTTAGATTTGCGAAAAAAGCAAAGTCATTTCTCTTTTCTGCTTTCGGAAATGTAAAAACGAGAGTTGTAAAAAATTCTGAAATAAGCGGAAATCCACAAAAATCAACACTCGATTTTTGTGAATTTCTTCTTACTTCTTAGGTTAGAAACAATTGGTTCTAGACTGTTTAAGGCTTTTTTTTTCCTTTTGGTTTAAAATTAACGATTGTGACGATCCCTAGTAAGATGATCAATGCCAGTGTAAAATAAACCGGAAAAAGTGAACCGAGATTCCCACTTGTTTGTGGAATCCTTTTTGTAGTCGCTTGCCCTTGTTTCGGTATAGTCGATCTAGGAGTAGCTCCTTCTTCAGGAGAGACGACCACGCTTGATTTTGGATAAATAAACAATTGATCTAAACGAGTGCCATCGGCAGTAATTGCAGGTAATTGGACAACGACTGGCTTAGCTGGGGAAGACAATGCATCGTTTGCAAGTTCGGTGACTTCATAGAGTCCTTCAGTCAATGGAATAGTCGCTTGCCCGTTTGACCCCGTGATGATTTCGATTGGTTCAAAACTTGGGATTTCCGTAAAAGGATCACTGGCATCATTACTCGGTGTGACCTTCTTGATTTGATAACGAATCCCAGGGAAGGGGGTTAATGCCTGTCCCTGTTCGTTCGTTAATCCCGTTTCTAAGGAGCCAGTTGGCTCAGAAGGAAGTAGGTGATTATCCATTTCCTGCTCTGAAAGCTTATATTTTACAATGGTTAATTGGAAGGCTTCTTCTGCGTATGCCACAGGAGTAGTCCATTTTCCAATTGAACCACCGAAGAGGAATAGTAGAACCAACAGGAGGCGAATAAATAAAATGGAATGATTATCTTTTTTTGGGTTCATCTTTCTTTCCTCCTGTTTTTTTTCGATTCATTTCCTCCAATTGGTATTTTGTACCTAATCCGATTAAACCAATCAGGGATAAACTAGCAGCTGCGATAAGGACACGTTGCATGATTGAACTGTTACCGGCAAAAGGCAATTCAGTGATCAGCTCATCTTCGGCAAAGAGATGAACGATCGTGTTGTTTTCATCCAATGTGACCTCGCTTGGTTGTTTCAATAGTTCATAGCCATCGGGTGCTTTTGTTTCAACCAACTCATAGGTACCGAAGGGAACCTCTTCAAAATGAATACGACCATTCGCGTCAGTTGTCTTCGTTTGGAGGATCACGCCTGATTCTTTTTCGTGGAGGGAAAACTCAGCGCCAGCCAGTTTCTTTCCTCCAATCAACTGATTTTCGTCATTGATATCTGGTTGATCATCCTGATCATCATCTACAGCGGTACCTGCTTCTAACTTATACAAATAAATCTCTCCAAGTGTACTGACAAGCCCTAGATTCAAATAAGGAATATGATAGATAGAATCATCTGTCGTGATCATTCCCGGTAAATTGGCTAAAGGTTCAGCGATATACTCATTGGTTCGGAGGGTGGTTTGATTTGCTTTTGAGTTGATGGAAGGATCTTCACCAACCATTGGCCTCGTTACTGCAACTTCTTTTCGTTCGATTTGATCGCCGATTTGGAATTCTACTACATAGGTTCCTTCTGGTAGATAATTAAAACTGTAATGACCATTTGCATCTGTTTTTAGTGTGGCATTTCCGTTACTGTCAACAAATGATGTTCCTTTCAAGTTATGCTCGACCAACTGATCGGCTACTTCGCTTGGGTGAGTCAGGCTTGTTCGATAGAGTTTGACAGGGATATTTGCTAGCCTTTCCTCGCCATCATCGTATAGACCATCGCGATCTTCGTCTAACCATACGAACCCGCTCAACTCTCTGCCATATACTCGGGTAATCGTTTCTTGTGAATGGACAGGTAAGTCGATTTGCGCATTCATATGGGCGGTATTTCGATATTGGTCACCCGGTAATTGGTCAACTGGTTGGACAGTGATGGAGAGAGTGACCGATTCACCAATCGGAACAGTTGGTTTAGTGATCATAAAACCTGTGGCATGTTTGATTTCTTCATCAGGTGTTGAACCGGGTGTGTATTCCGTCCATGTAGCAAGGTCGATCTCATTTGGGTTCGTCGCATCTTCTACTGGTTCGGTGGTGTAATACATCGTATATCCTTCTGTGTCGATATCCACTGAAAGAACCTCTAGCGTACCATTGAAAGAAGAGCCACGAGAATCACCGTTATACGGTAAGATATCCATCAGACGAAAATCATGAGCGGGTTGTAAGGCACTGTTGGCTGAAGTGATCGAATAAGTGAACGAAGTATCAGCATCCGCTTCGGTCAAAGGATTCATTTCTTGATTTCCTGTTTCAATTGATGTTTTGTTGACGGACTTGCTTATTGTTAGTTGCTGGACAAGCTCTTGAATGAACTGGTCTTGAGATGATCGAGCTGATTCGGCACGGGTATCTGTAATTTCTGGAGTATCGGAAATCCACATTTCACCAACACTACGTATGACGAGTGAATGAGTTAAGCCCATGTCATTGAATGCTAGTTGCGAACTATCACTGATAGCCGTGAAATTCACTTCAATCCCCTCTGTAATAGAGGAGTCAGGAAACACCCAACGCAATGTCGTTTCTCCGTTTTCGTGTTGGATAATGATTGGATCAGGTAAAGGATTATCATGTTCATCTTTCGAAGAACCAGCTAGGTAATTGATTCCTTTTGGAAGAATGGTATTCAGCGCACTATCATAATCAACTTCTTCCGATCCAGAGAATGTTCCTCGAACTTTGACATCGATTTGTTCGTCGGATTGATACAAAGGTTTCGATACAAGTGTTTCTGTTTCAATTCCAAAATTCTTAATAAAGGCATTTGTACCAAGAAAAGGCGTAGTAACAGCACTTGGTATACTACTATCGTAGGGAATGGTTACATTAGAACCATCCGCGGCCCAAGTAGCTGGAAAGAAAGTAAGATTATTTTCCGCAGGGCTTTGCTTAAAAACAACACCTGAATCATTTCTGAGAGCAGCACGTGATAGGTGGACATAAGGATCGCCCTCCTCATCCAATGCGCCTGATTGACCGATGACTCTTATTGGAACGCCATTCCAGTGTAAAAAGGTAGGCTCGTTATTGATATGGTATTGGAATCGGACGGCACTGATCACCCCAGCTTCCTGTGCTTCTTGGGGAGTGTCGTACCAAGTGTAATTTGAAACGATTGTATCAATATGTGGGACGGTTAAGTCGGGCATAGCATTTCCATTATTTCTAACACCATACGTTAAATAAGAGTAATCACTTTCGTTTGGATAATAACGTTGTGTATACGGTTGTCTAGAAATATCATACTCAAATCCATTGGAATTCCATTGGAAAATTTGGTCAGAGGTTGCTGTTCCAGGAACATTCTGTGTGACAAACCAGCCTCCTAAATGTAATTTTTGTCCTCTCATAAGAGTCGGTTTGCCAACATTAAATTCCCACGTATTGAATCCAATATCCTGATTTCCCCAACTGTGTATCTTACCTGTTATGGGATCTGGAGGATTTAAAACGACGAAGTTTGGACCGGAGGAAATATCTCCTGTCGGAATCATATAACTACTAAAATGTACTTTAGCGTCATTAGTAGTAGTTACTCCATCATAATTTAAAGTAGGAATACTTAAGTTTAATGTGTAATACGACCAATTGTTTGTTAACATTAATTCCTGTAACCTCGAATGATCCCAGTCAAAAATAAATTCAATGCTGATAAAAGCTTTGTTTGAAAAGGTATGACCTAAAGTGTCATAAGTATAGATATTTTTGATTCCTTTATAGTTTGAGATTTCCCAAGATTCTTGATAATTTCCTAATTCAATCATGACATTACCAGAGTTGAACACCCCGATTTTTTTGTGATCACTATAAGGTTCAGAAAAGTAAAGTTCATTTGTTTTTCCGTGGGGTACAGGCAATGGGTGCGCTAATATTGTCGGATCAAATGTTGCTTCATACGGACTACCTTCTGTGGTTGCTTGCCAATCAGCAGTCGTTCGATCGGCATCTGTGACAGAATAGAAACGTGTTTGGGCGGAGTCATATTCAGATGGATCTACAGGTATTTGAGTATTTCCCAAAGTTCCGGTGACATTTTGAATAAGATCAAAAGTAATCGGTCCTTCAGGGTAGGTGGAACCGCGAATATCACCGATACTTCGTCCATCTAGATTTTTTAGCTCAATGACTAATCCTAGGTTGTATACCGAATCATTATTTGTAGCGTTAGGATCATAGATTTGATAAGTCGTTTGCTCGCCACGGACGAGTGTTGCAGCAATAGAAGGTGCGGAAGAAACGATTGTTGGCGGCGCAGTTAGATTTGCTAAATGTTCGACTGTATAAGTGTGATTAAATGTTTCTAACTCACCAGTATTTATATTTATGGCATCAATCAGTTGCAATTTGAACGTGGGTTGCATGATCGTTCCGTTCTTTGCACCAGACACATTGACAACGATGGGCACGAAAACTTGTCCCGAAGTGCTGATGATCGATTCCATGATGCCTTCAGAATACATGGTGCCATCACCGATGCCTGTATCAATATACGTGCCATTGGCAATTTCTCCATTAATAAAAGGCGCATCATTAATCAGGGTAGTCGCGTTAGGCAAGGTGCTAACGACACGATAGCGGATATTTGTGTAATCGTTTGGTAACTGTGTTTGTATTGAGAAGCCAAGTCGGTATAAGATTTGATCATTGGAACGAACGATATCGTTATTTGGAGAACTATCATAGCCAGGATCATCGTGGGAATCAAAACTGTCTGTACCAGTGGCCATCGTTAATTTGGCATCTTTGATGACGATAGGATTACTGCTAGTTTCTTCGCTGGTATCTATTTCTTCAGCCACTAATTTTGGTGTAATGATGGAGTCTTCTGCAGGGAACTCTTCTTCGAGAAGTTCTTCCATTGTTAAATCAGTTTCCTTTGTTTCGACCACTAAGATATTCTCATCGGCGATAGTTTCCTCAAATGGAGGAAGTGCTGTATCGTTTCTTTCATCATGGGTTTCAGCTTGTTCTGTTTGGGCCTCGTAGTCTGAGTCTTCGGCTGAAGATGACGTTTCTTCAACGTGGGATTCGGATGTTTCTTCTAATGCAGTCACATCATCTGGTCTTAACCATTGAAAAAGGGATTGATACTGCTGAGAATAAACATCCGTCAATACGATACTCATATCTTTCGTTGGTTCCCGAAAAACGAGAGTGACTGGCTGATCTTTGACTAAGCGTAAGTAAATAGTCGGTTGCTCCGAGTTTTCCTCGGATGCTACACCAATTACATCACTTGCTACTGCTTGTTCAATTGTAGGGAGGGCAGGCTCAACCATGGACGCAGTAGTTGAGGAGACGGTTGTTTCCGTCGTTTCTACACCAATACCTAGACGAGCCAGCTCTTCTTCTTGAACAAAATTTTCGGTGGAATAGATAGGGATGGTTTGCTCCTGTTCCTCATTTAAGGTGGTGATTGCATAATCCGTACTAGCTGGGAGAGCGAGTAAACGATTTTCAGTACTTCTGATCGTGATGGTTGCAGGATCATCATAAATTTGTGTTTCTTTTGTCATAAAGGTTTGATCCTGATTGATTACTTCAACTAAATGTGCTTCTTCTTTGGCTCGAAGGGGACCACCTACAATAACGACTTTAGCGATTATACCAAGGATAATCGCTAAAACAATCACTATTAGAATAGGAGGTTTTACTTTGAGTCTAGAAAAACTAGTATTCATTGCAGTCTCCTTTCATTCTGGACTTACGTCTGTTTTCGCTTTTTGTGGATAATGACCACTGTTGTGCCAATAACGATGGCTACAAGTGCAATTGTGATGATCAGATTTCTGCCTATACCGCCAGTAAATGGCAAGCTTGTTTGCGGTTTATTAGTGACTGTCAGCTCAATCGTTGCATCATCTGCGGTCGTCAAATCGACAGTTACTCTTTGGGGAGCTTTCAATAATTCGTAGCCCTGAGGAGCAGTAGTCTCGACAACCCAGTAGTCGCGTGTAACCTCGTGATTTTCCACGTAATTATTACCATTGGCATCCGTCCAGTCTAAGGCTAACCCATCAAAAGTCGCGTGACCATTTGCATCAGAAGTAGAAGTTAAGAAAGTTATCCCTGATGGTAAATTGGCATCCTCTGCATAGCTATTTCCATTACTAGCAATAAAAGTTTTATTGTTCGCATTACTCTCAGAGGTGGCAATTTTGAATTCGGCACCAGCTAGACCAGTCCCGCTATTTTCTGAAATTTTTTCGATATCAAAGCCACCAGTATAGTATTTTGGATTCGTTGTTTCTGGTGGTGTTGTACTTTTTGGTCGTTGGCCCGGAAGTTGATGGTTGACAGTAAAGGTATTTTCAACAATATTGTTCCAATATTCTGGAACATGCGTGGTAAGCACCGTACGGATATCAGTATAGCCATTTGCGACTGATCCGGCTTTGATCAGACCAGCTTCTGTCAAAGTGGTTGTCAGTCTATTTGTCTCAGCATCAAACGAGACCGTATAATCGGTAAGCGCCAAGTCTGTCCATTCACCACCAGCTTGTCTAACTTGCATTTTTGCGCTATCTGGAACATAAGTTAAGTCACTATTCAGTTCGTCTACCATTGAAAAATTTGGCTGTAATAACCCACTAGTATCTCGATATACAATGGGCTGACCAGCGATCATCTCGACAGTATCCACCGTCTGTCCAGCGGCATCTAAAATATCGATCGTTCCTGTTTGACTGGCGACTTGCCAGAGACCTGCTGGGATGTTAGTAGTCAATTCCCAGCGAAAGGATTGTCCGGCTTGAACAGAATCGCCTTTTTCACCATTGATTGTTTTGTCAGGATGCAATAAATCTTCTAAAATATTCTTTGGTTCAACTTGTACATCATAGATCAATGAAGATAAATCGGTACGACTAGTTTGGGGAATATGCACAAAAAAAGGATAAACAGCTGTTTCGATTTTTTTTCCATCGGTTGTAGCTAAATTTTCGCCTGTACGTTCATCTGGTAATTCAGTAATTAAATAGATGCCATCATTGGCTCGACCAATGCCTAAGTCAAGCGTTGCTTTTCCACTTGTGTCAGTTGTAATTGTCTGGGCGTTGAAAGTGGTGTCGATTTCGTAATCTGTGCCCAATTGTTGTTGTTTTGGATCAGTTAAAGAGCTACCACTCGATAATTTTTTCACCCGTTCCACTTTGAAGTTGATTCCAGGAATCAACTCTCTATCTGGATTGGTGAGGGTTCCGTCTCCTCGAGGTTCCAACTCACTAAAGTCAGTGATCGCGTACTTCCAGATCGTTAAGCTTCGCCTAGATGTTTCATTGGCAATTGCGTTATCAACTGTTTCAGCTAAGGCGATTGGTACATGAGGTAATCGCAACGAATGGTCAATAGAAGATAGACCGATTGATAAAAGTGTTGTAGCAAATACTAATTTTGATAATGTTTTTATTATGGATTTCTTCTTCATTTTCTCCCTCCTCAACTATCAAGCAATGCATGTCCAAATGTGTGTGTACGTTAGATTTGCTGAGTGATTGAACATGTATGCCTGCTTACATACATAGGTCAAGAGTAGAGGATGAAAGTGATCTCCAAAGCAAAAGTTTCATAAATGACACTTTTATCATTAGAATAAGGTGAGTTTATGATGGTAATAAGATTAATTTACGTTTGCTGGTTGATTGTACTAGATGAACATCCATAAAAGAATAAAGTAAATGAAATATTGGATTTACTAAAAAACTTTTAGCAAATGTAGCTTCTAAGTAGATAATAAAAATCAGACCAATGGCTATAAAAAGCGTAACCTGATGGAATAGGTGATTGTCATTACTCGGACATTTGTGCAATGATCTCTACTTTTTCCCATAAGGTATTGAGTGTCTTGATTTCGAAAACCCCTTTTTGTTCGTCTCGGAAGACATAGGCGATGATTTTTTGTAATCGACTATATTTTTTTTGCCCTCTTTCCAATTCACCATGAAGCGTTAGTTTTGCAGCATATAAAAATAATCGCCAAATCCGAAAGCGATAATTAAAACGGTGAGGTGTTCGTTTCAAAATAAATGTCGTTGCAACGGTGACATTGCTTTTACGGCAAGAATCTAGGGCTGTTTCGTAATACCCAAAATACAATAGATCCAAGACTAATGGGTCTAAGACTTCTTCATGATTCGTTCTGCGGTATAAAAATCGTTTAAAAAAATAATCATATTCTTCAAAATTAAGCGTTTCCGTAATTGAAGAAAAAAGTTTTAGTTCGATGTTTGTCCATAGATCAATACTATTTAAATAAGTTTTTACTTGTTGGATCAATGTTTCGTATTCTTGATAAGCGCCAATGAACTTGCTGTGGATTAGACCAGCGCGCCAATATACATATTGATAACCTAAACCATCTGTTTTAACAAATTGGTCCAACGCTTGAGTTTTTATTTTTGCGATTTCAAGATAGTCAAATTTAGCAAGGGCTTCAGCCAACTGGTTTTCTAAAATTTTAGAACCTTGTTTGATCAAAGGGATTACTTCTTCAAATTCAGTTAATTCGATCCCAAGAATGTCAATGATTTTTAAAAAATTGTTTAGACTGATTTCACCTTCTCCGCGAACAAAGCGATAATAAGTAGGTCTTGTGATTCCTGTAGCAAAAATCGTTTTTGTTGAAATTTTTTTTTCTTTTCTAATATCATTCAATAATTCCCCCAAAGCAAGAGGAGTTTTTACATGGTTGATCATCGGATTCACCCTTTCTTTTATCTTGGAAAATAAAAATATATAAGTTATTTTATTTTTAAAATAAGTTATGTTTTGTATTGATAAATAAAATTATATCTAACTATTTTAAATATAAACATTATAATAATAAGGTTAATCTAATATATATTTAATTTTAGATAACATTAATTATTTTTATTTTGTTATTTAAAAATAATATTTTATTATCTTAAGTGTAATTTTTTTTGATGTAGTGATAAAGTTATTTGCTTATGAATGAGTCAACCTATTTTCAAGTTAAGAAAATTTTAAGAATTGGTGTATTATTTTGATTTCTGTGAAAATTTGTACAAAAAATTCTTAGAACGTACCTAATAAATCGTAGAAGAGTAGTGTCATATATGAAACTCTCTGACACTCTAGATCCATTTAAGTTTAGTGTAAGGATATTAAGCTGTTAGCTACTTGTATGTAGGAGATAAAATAGGATCGCTGAAAATCAATGGGATAGTCAAAGGAGTAACTTTTTATGGAAAAAGAAAAAATATTATATAAAAATGGTAAGAAAATAACTATAAGAAGTACAAGTATCAAAAAAAGTAATGTGTATAAACGAAAGATCGCTGGGGCGTTTATAGTCATTGGTACGGTGGCAAGTAGTTTTAGTCATAGTATTGTATCAGCTGATCAAATCATTACGAATACGATAGAAATGGAAGATACACCCATTTCGCCAATCGATGAGATGGTCTTATCAGAAAGTACCACAAACTCAGATAGTGAGCGACTTGAAGCGAAAGAGGAGGAGGAAGTATCTACAGAAGAAGATAATGAAGTGACTACTCCTTCACCTATTCCTGATTTGCCGGACAATCCGGAACCAGAACCAACTTTCCCTCAACCATCTGTGCCAGAAACGCCTAAACCACCAATATCACGACCTCCAGCAATCACACCTGAGATGCCAACAACGCCTCCACCGATAGGATCAGAAATAAAGGGTAATGAGGATTCAGGCACGAATGGTGTTGAGTCAATCCCAGTTCAAACGGAATCAGAGGGAGAAGTATGGACGTCTCCACCTGAAACATCTTTGGGAGCGGCCCCTGCTGAGACGGTGCCAACTGAAACCGTAGAAAGCATAACGATAACCAAAGGACCGATTGCCCGAACCGAACAGAGTAGTCCCTTTTTTAGAGGGTTTTCTGCCAATACGACCACGGAAGCTTTTATTCAAGAAATTGCGCCGGAGGCTAGAAAAGTTGCTTTAAGCAACGATCTATATGCATCTGTGATGATTGCTCAAGCCATTTTAGAATCGGGTAGTGGAAGTAGTCAATTAAGTGCATCTCCTCATTATAATCTCTTTGGAATAAAAGCTTACACCGAGGAAAATTCGGTGGAATTTTTAACACAAGAGGATGATGGAACAGGAAACTTATACACACTTAGCGCACGTTTCAAATCTTATGAATCCTACGAAGAAAGCTTTTTAGATTACGCCAAATTATTAAGAGAAGGATTAACTCAAGATGCTGATTTCTATTCTGGTGTCTGGCGTTCGAATACTTCTTCATATCAAGAGGCTACAAGGTTTCTAACGGGCAGATATGCCACTGATACGTCCTATTATCAAAAATTAGATGCATTGATCGATGTCTATGACTTGGAAAAGTTTGATATTGAAATCGATCAACTAATGATTGGAGAAAATGGATTTATCAACCCGTTGGAACACTTTACGATTACGAGTCACTACGGTATGAGAGGAGCGGAGTTCCATCGAGGGATCGATTTAGCAGCCAATGCCGGAGCGCCGATCTTTGCCAGTGAAGCAGGAACAGTTATAAAATCCGAATATCACGCTTCGTGGGGAAATGTCATTTCGATACGTCATGAGAACGGATTATTTACATTATATGCGCATCAAAGTGTCAATGTTGTTGAACCAGGGCAAGTCGTTCAAAAAGGGGAAGTGATTGGTTTTGTTGGTTCGACGGGGAATTCAACTGGACCACATTTGCATTTTGAGCTATCAACAGATGCCAGTATGGAACAACGATTTTTAATCGATCCGTTTGAAATCATACAACTATGAAAAGGAGTAACCTATGAACTTTAATGCAGAGCAATTAAGGAAAATCACTTTCCCCACGGTTTCTCTCGCGGGGTACAAAAAACAAGATGTGGATGATTTTTTGACACACGCAGCAAATGATTATGACGTGATGAAAGAGACAACCACAGAATTAGAGAAAAAATTGACGCTTGCAGAAAATCAAAAAGAGAATTTAGTAAAAGTATTTGAAAAAGAAAAAAGTGATTATTTAGCTGAAATCAATGAATTAAATGCTAAGTTGGATGAAGCAAGTAAAGAGGGCAGAGATGTACATGCGAAAAAAAGAAGCTTTGAAAATGCCTTGATTATTGCGCAAGATGCCGCCTTGAAGATTGAAGAAAATGCTGAATTAGAAGCCAGACGTATCGTAGAGGAAGCAAGGATTGAACAAGAAAATATTCTCAAAGAAGCAAAGGTCGAAGGGAATAATATCAAAGCCGAAGCCTATCATTTATTAGCTGAAGCAAATGGAAAAGTCAGTGAAGCGAACACTTATTATGAAGAACAGATGACGAAGCTAGAAAGTGAAAAAGAAAAAAGGACGAAAGAAATCATCCAGTTAGAAAGTGAAGCAAACAATGTCCGCTTGCAAATCATTTCAGAATATCAACGTGCCATCAATAATTTGTCTGAGGGGAAATGGCAAAACTGGATAAATGCAGTCAAACAAACGGTTAGTGATGGGAGTGAATAGTTCGGACAACCTTTCGACTTCCCCTACTTTCACCACGAACTTAGTCGGAGGATATAATAAAGCGGAAGTTGATTCTTTTTTGGAAAAGCTCAAGGTAGAACAGGAAGCAAAGAATCATAGGATTCAAGAGCTAATACGTGAGAACGCAAAGAAAACAACTGAATTAATCAATTTGATCCAAGCAAATGCCACTGTTTCTTCTATATTAAAAGAAAAAATGTCTAAGATAAAGGTGTTAGAAGGGTCTTCCCCAACCAAACAGACTGAAAAGTTAACGGATGCGATTCAAATCACCCAAGCAAAAGAAGCGCTATCTATTGAAAAAGAAAGAATCCATTGTTTGAAGAACGAGTTAAAACAGAGGTTATATGAATTTGAAGATTTTCGAACAAGGAATATCGAAGTATGGTGCAGTTCGATGACTCAGCTAAATGAAAACATCAGCGAAAGTTTAAGGAATAAGAAGAGGGAAACGTTGGATTAGTTCAGCAAGAAAAAGTTTGGAGGTTGAAGAGGTGACAGGAATCAATAAAAGCGCATGGGTTTACAAACGACAAAAATTAGAAGTGTTGGCTAAGAAACGTGTTACTTCTATCGAAGTGTTACAAGAATTGAAATTTATGAAAAGAATCGATGCAATTGAATCAAAAAATAAGTCAACGAAGTAACTGCTTGTTGATTTATTCTATCAAACAATCACTGAAAACCACCAAGTAAGGAGTAGCTATACTTACTTGGTGGTTTTTAATACTCCATCCTCTCTTTTTGCACACTAAAAATAGTGTGCAATGTAAAAAATAGAGTGTGCTTGATAAAAATTAACATGAAAACCCTTTTATACCAACTTGATAAAGCGATTTCAAAGTTGGCACGATACTTGCATTATATAAAAGTGTAAGAAGAAGAAAAGGAAGTGTTCACAATGGAAAAAAGAACAATCATGCTTGTCTGCTCTGCAGGAATGAGTACAAGTTTATTAGTGACAAAAATGCAAAAAGCAGCAGAAGAAAAAGGCGTAGAAGCGGATATCTTTGCAGTTTCAGCATCAGAAGCTGATAGCCAACTAGAATCAAAAAATGTAGACGTTTTATTATTAGGACCACAAGTACGTTTCATGCAAAGTCAATTTGCTGAAAAACTAGCACCAAAAGGGATTCCGTTAGATGTTATCAACATGCAAGACTATGGCATGATGAACGGGGCAAAAGTATTGGAACAAGCAGAATCATTGATTAATAAATAAAAACAAGAAAAAGAGGGAAGAAAATGGAAGATCAAAAAAATTTAGAAGCGATCATGGGCTTGATCATGTTCGGCGGCAACGCAAAAAGCGATGCAATGGAAGCGATCGCGGCTGCGAAAAAAGGTGACTTTGAATTAGCAGATGCAAAAATCAAAGATGCAGAAGAATCATTGGTTCAAGCACATCATTCGCAAACAGGGTTATTAACACAAGAAGCACAAGGGGAACACATGGAAGTTACTTTGTTGACCGTTCATAGTCAAGATCATTTGATGACATCGATCGCGTTTACAGATTTAGCAAAAGAAATTATTGATCTATACCGTCGTATAGATGCTTAAATAAAAGTTTTTTAAAGGAGAAAAGAGGAAAAGATATGGATAGCTTTGTAGCATTTATGGAGAAACACTTTATACCAGTCGCATCAAAAATCGGTGCGCAACGCCATTTAGTGGCCATTCGTGACGCTTTTATGGTCAGTATGCCATTAATGATCTTAGGCGCTTTAGCTGTAATGATCAATAACTTGCCGATCCCTGGATTCCAAGAATTGATGAATTCGATTTTTGGTGGTGAAGCATGGAAAGGATTCGGTGCGGCTGCTTGGAACGGAACGTTTGCGATTCTTTCTGTTTTGATTGCGTTCTTATTAGCTTATCATTTAGCAAACGGTTACCGTAAAGATGGCGTATCTGCCGGAGTGATTTCATTAGGTTCATTCTTCGCACTAGGCGGCGCTTTAGGTATGAGTTCAAACGGATTATTTATTGCAATTATTGTCGGAATTATTTCAACAGAGATTTTTGTTCGTTTAAGTGGAAATGAAAAATTGATCATCAAAATGCCAGACGGAGTGCCACCAGCAGTAGCAAAAGCATTTGCGTCATTATTACCAGCGATGATCACGATCTCATTTTTCGCACTAATCGCTGCAATTTTTGCAGCATTCGGTGTTGCTGATATTGTCGGAGCATTCTACACGGTGGTTCAAGAACCATTTATGGGTCTTGCTAACTCTTATCCATCTGCATTATTGCTTGCATTTATTACACCGTTCCTTTGGTTCTTCGGATTACATGGAGCAAACATGGTCGATCCATTGATGCAAACCATCAATGCGCCGGCGATCCAAGCAAACGTCGAAGCGATTGCTAACGGTCAAAGTGCACCATTTATCGTCAACAAACCTTTCTTTGACAGCTTTGTCAATTTAGGTGGTACAGGTGCGACACTAGGCTTACTGATTGCGATCTATTTAGTAGGACGTAGAAACAAACCTTATATGGTCGTAACGAACTTATCGATTGCACCAGGTGTTTTCAACATCAACGAACCAACAATGTTTGGTCTACCAATCGTCTTGAATCCAGTGATGTTTATCCCATTTATTTTAACACCGATGGTTTTAGTAACTGTTGCGTACTTTGCGACATCAACAGGACTTGTACCAGCAGCTACAGTAATGCCACCATGGGTAACACCACCAGTGATCGGCGGATTTTTAGCAACAAACAGTCTTTCAGGCGCAGTGTTATCTGCGGTCAACTTACTGATTTCAATTCTGATCTATCTACCATTCGTTAAAGTAGCAACGATCCAAGAAATGAAAAAAGACGCATTGAACGCGTAAGAAATAAAAAACGGAGAGCAAGTGATTGCTTTCCGTTTTTTTGTGTTACTACTGTTATCATTGCTATTTTTCAGAAAGCAACGTATAGTTTTTGTAAGCATTTTATTTGAATAGGAGGATAGCGTATGAATACAACAGATATTCAAAAAAGGATCGAACGATTCCAAGCATATGGGAACACACTTCCAGGAGCTAAGGTATATTTTCGTGAAGATTGGGAAACGCTTTATTTTGATTTGGATGGTAAACAGTTTGGGATGATGAGTCCAGAAGCAAATGAAAAAGCATTGATCACGTTAAAACATTTTCCAGAAAAAAACGAGGAATTACGAACGATGTACCCTGAGATCATTATACCTGGTTACTATGCCAATAAGAAACATTGGAATTCGATCATGTTAGGCAAAGATGAATTGTCAGACGAGGAAATCGAGAAAATGATTTTGATTTCTTATGAATTGGTACTAGCTAAATTCGCTAAAAAGAAACAAGAAGAAATCAAAAACTCAGTGATAGAAAGTGATTGAAAGGTTGAAAGGGCAGAAATCATTCTCAAGTTGATAAAAAAGGTCTGGAAATAGGGGCAACCTATTTCCAGACGCTTAATAAAATTTGTGCAGATGGACTAAGAATGTTTGGATCGATGATTCGCCTCTACATTTTTGTCACAGAAATAATCAACATCATCGGTCGTCTTAATTCGTCTTTCATACCAGGCATATCTAACATATGTGACGGTGGTATTGGTTCAAGCACATGGTTGATTTGAAAGCCATTAGACAATAATGTCTCAAGATAAGTTGTAATCGTTCGATGATATTTTTTTACAGAAGATCCTAGGAAGTTTGTGTCACGCTCCCCTTCGTCAAAATAATGGTCAACTGGAAAGTGCATGATCTGACTGTCTTCTGTATAAATCCAATCTTGCCGACCATCCGCTGTAAAAACAGGATGTTCAACTGAAAAAAGAAATTGGCCATTCGGTTTTAGAAAGTGATGGATATGCTTGACGAGCTGCTCCCAATTTTCCACATAATGGATAGCTAAAGAACTGAACACGACATCAAACGAGTCTTTTGCAAACTGAATCGTTGAAATATCATCTTTTATATAACTGATCGTGGTGTCATTTGTTCGAGCTCGGGCTTCTTCTAGCATCTTCTCAGACAAGTCGACACCAATGATTTTTTTTGCCCCTTGCGAAGCAGCGTAACGACAGTGCCAACCATAGCCACATCCAAGATCAAGGACTGTTTGTCCATGGAGATTGGGGAAGATAGTTGCAAGCGTTGGCCATTCTCCAGCACCTTGTAAGCCTTTTTTGCTACGAGGCATTTCTTTGTATTGATCAAAAAATTGTTGATCGTCGTAAATGTTTGTCATAATTGTTTCCTCCATGTCATTATTTTATACCACTAAACAACATGGAGCTCGTCTCTTTTGTGTGCAATCATCTCGCTCACTCCTTTGATTTCTATTCTAGCTTAGGTTAGAAAAAGAAGCAAAAATCCAAGCAACAGATAAAAGTACTTCATGGTCTAATTTGACACTGCGTATAGAATGACTGGAGGTTGCAAAATTGAATATGTATCAATGGATCAAGTTAAATGAACACCCAGAGCTAATGGAAGAAACCGCAAGTTGGTTTTCCTCAAAATGGGGAATTCCTGCTGTAGTGTATAAGGAAAGTATTCGTACTGGCATCATTGCGAAGGAAAGTATTCCACAATGGTACGTCGTTCTAGATAAAAATGAAGCAATCGTTGGTGGAGTTGGCGTGATCGAAAATGACTTCCACGACCGTCCAGATTTAGCACCTAATCTTTGTGCTTTATATGTTGAACCGGAGCATCGTAATCAGGGAGTAGCGAAGTGGATATTGGAACAAACCAGAAAAGAGATGCATCGATTAGGGTTTAAACAACTTTATTTGATTACAGACCACACTTCCTTTTATGAACGATACGATTGGTCATTTTTAACGATGGTCAAGGAAGAAAGTGGAACAACTGCCCGGTTGTATCAAATCGCTACAATAAACTAAAAAGAGAAGCGCGAGAGGTGTGTTCAAATCTCGCGTTTCTCTTGTTTGGCTTGTTCTCTTCGTTGTTTTTTTTCATCATAGATAAAGATATTACGTACGATACGCAAGATGGGGCGAGTGGTCAAGAAGATGGCGCCTGCTAAATATAAGTAATTGCTGTAATAATCAGGGATTTTCGTGATCAAAGCAACACTTCCCAGGACATAAAAGATTCCTGTCAGCAAATCGACAGCTAATGAAATCAGCGTGTAACGATTTTGAAAATACAAGCGAAAACGCCGTCCGCGGATCTCAATATCTTCTTCTTTGCCAATCTCGACATCATGGGTATTTCGTTTGATTCTTGGCATATAAAATCACCTAACTAGTTTTTATTTCTACGGTTTCAAAACAACTTTGATATTTTTATCTTCTTTTTTGTCAAAAATCTCGTATGCTCGAGCCGCTTCTTCTAACGGCATTGAATGAGTGATGATCTGAGTTGGATCAAACATTCCTTCTGCAATCATGTCATAAATTTTTGGCATCAAGTGGACAACTGGTGCTTGCCCATGTTTGACGTCAATATTGCGCATAAAGAATTCTTGAAGTGGATAGGAAGAAGCAGGTGTCATATAAACACCAGTGATTTGTACTGTACCAAATTTTTTCACCGCTTTAGCAGCCATTTGGATAGGTGAGATCGTTCCACTTTGTAAGCTAATTAAATTTTTAGCTTTTTCTTTTGTTGGCTCTAAACCATCCATTCCGACACAATCAATGATGACATCTGCACCGCCACGAGCTAACTCATATAAATCATCTCCGGCTTGGTTCACGTCGTCTAATAGATAGGTTTCGATTTGATTATAGCGGACCGCTTTGTCCAAACGATGTTTGACAGGATCGACCGCAATGACACGTTTTGCTCCTGCCATCACAGCAAATTTTTGTGCAAATAAACCAACAGGACCTGAACCTAAGACGACGACTGTATCATCTTTTTTAACCCCTGCATTTGCAACGCTCCAATAAGCGGTTGGTAAAATATCAGATAAAAATAAAACTTTTTCATCAGGTAAATCATTATCTGGAACGATAAATGACGTAGAATCGGCGAAAGGTACCCGAAGATACTCTGCTTGACCACCCCAGTGATTTCCGTTCAATTTACCAAAACCGAATAATCCGCCGTATAATTCTTCCTGATTGGAATTATCACACTGACTTTCCATATGGTTTGCACAAAAATGGCAATGGCCACAACTAATATTAAAAGGAATAACTACACGTTGCCCTTTTTTCAACTTCTTCACTTCGGAACCAACTTCTTCGACAATCCCCATAGGTTCATGTCCAACAACATAGCCTTTTTCCATAACGGATTCCCCATGGTGATAAAGATGGAGATCAGATCCACAAATCGCTGTTGCAGTGATACGGATGATTGCATCGGTTGGTGCTAAAATTTTTGGATCATCAACATTTCTAATTTCCATTTTTTGCTTTCCTTGCCAAGTGACTGCTTTCATCGTAGTGCTCCTCTCCTGTTTTCGTTAATAAAACTAACGATAGTTATTTATAAACTCATTCTAAGGGAATGTTACTTTTTTTCACAATGAAACGCGCTTTTAGTTTTAGTTTAAAACAGTAAAATAACTTTTGACGAAAAAAGGAAGTTGTAGTTTTATTGACTGAAAGTTATAATTAGAGTAGTTGGTTTTCAAAAAAATAAAACGTAAAAGAACAATTTTTTGTGCTGACATAGGAAAGGAGAGAAATGAGAAATAGTCGATTAATCAAAATAATTATAGGAGTCGTGTGTACAGTCTTGCTCTTTTTTTTATCGATTGGCGGACTTTTTTATACGACTTTAGCAAATGAAGGATTTATGAATGAGCAAATCAAACAAGCAAACTACATACAAAAAGTAACGAAAGAGATCAATGGTCGTGTCCAGAGCTACCACCAAGAAGCAAGAGTCACTCCAGAATTACTTGCCGACAGTGTATCTGAGGAATTAGTCAAAAAGAATATCGAGCATTTTGTCAAAGAAACTTATCGCGGCAAGCAACCAAGCTTGATCCAAGCAACGGAGTTGGAAGAACATATCAAAGAGACGATCCATACATATAAAACAGAACATGAGATCAATATTGAAGAAGGGATTGCGGGAGAAGAACTCGCTTTACATATGATCGGCGGGATCTTTGAACGGAGTGTCCAACCAAGTTATCTGCATCTTTTTATTCGAGGAATCAATGACCTGAGCCACCAGGTACTTCACTATGCTTGGGGCATTGTGAGTGTGAGCCTATTGATCTTAGCGGGGTTCATGTATTTCAATCCAGGCTCTATCCGTTCACGTATCAAAAAATTTGCGTGTAGTCTGATGGGCGCTGGACTGATAAGTCTAGCATTTGCCGCAACTTTATATTATGCGCAGATTTTGCAGACGGATGAGCAAATGGAGTCACTTCAAGTCTTGATGCGAACATATCTTTCTAACTTTACTTTGATTGTTTTACTGGTCGGAGGAAGTGAGATTGTTGTGGGCGGCTTCGCATGGCTCCTTGCGAGAAGAGAAAACAAAAAAAGAACTGTCGGGCAAAATCAAAAGTAGCGAAACAACAAAAATCCTCTACCTATGGAAATAGGTGGAGGACTTTTGTTTTAGGACTGAAGTAGCACAGGAAAGTGAACTCCTTTAGTGAACCTCAATCAAACATTTTTTTCGCTGCACGCATCAACGTAGGGATATCTTTGTCATAACGTGGTGTTTTCACCAAACGTGACATTGGAATACCTGCAAAATGGAATGCCGCAATTTCTCCTGAACGAACAGCACTTTGTTCGGTAAAGATCATTTGGTAAGGCTGTTCAACGAACTCACCGGTAAAGGCAAGGTTTGTTGAATGTTTAGGAATGACTTTTGGTCGATCACTTTTCGCACGATTGTTGAATAAGGCAGAAGCATATGGCATGTAAACCGGAATATTATTGATGACACTATCGTAGATTTCGGTTTCTTTTTCGCGAATGTTTACTGGACCAGGATCAACTTTTGAAAGCTGACCAAGCAATTCTTCCAACATTTCTTTTCCGTTCATTTTAATATACTCTTTGTCGACAAATTCACCACGACGTCTTGGATACAAGAAGTAGCCCCAAATCACTGTTTCATTCGGTTTTTGTGAAGTGAAATGCGGTTGGTGATGCACGACGATCGACATATTGACATCTTTTTGACCAAGTGGGGTGATCGGTGTTGTTGAAATAAATGAATTCAACGCATTACCTGGTTCTTGTGTCGTGATACGTGTGATCTCGTTTAGCAACACATGATTTTTCGTTGTCAACGTAAAGCTGACCCATTCACTTGCGTCACGATCTGCGAAAAATTTATCTGGATTACCTAAATTGTAGAATTTTTCACTGGCTTTTTTCCACAAACTAGAAGCAGCACCGTAATCCATATTTTCCTCTGCGGGTGTTTCGTAGTCGCCAAGTGTTGCCGAATCAGTGATCGAACCATTCGTAAATAATACGCCAGTATCTCCATCAACGACGACATGTTCTTCTTCTTGTGTTTTTGTATTGATCATTTTCAAGCCAGTCACAGTGATTTCATCTTGCATCGCTGTTTCTTTGAATTCCCAGTCAATGACACGACGATTCAAAATGATTTTACAACCTTGTTCTTTCAAATAATTGATCAGTGGCAACATAATACTTTCGTATTGATTATAGCGTGTCCGATTGACCCCAACTAAATGCTCGATTTGAGTAAACTCATAAATCATTTGGTGCATATAGCGACGTAATTCTTGTGCAGAACTACGTGTTCGAAAAGCAAAAGTCGTTTCCCACATAAACCAGAAGTTTGTTTCAAAGAAATGAGGATCATCTTTGAAATACTCAGCAATCGTCACATTATCTAATTTTTCTTCTTCTGAATCAGGCATGGCGATCAGTTTCGTTAATAATACGCGATCTTTATTGTTGAATCCTAATTTACCGCCATCAATGATTCCCTTGCCACCTTCCAACAAACGAGCTTTATCAAAAGTCGGATGTTTGGCATCGAAATCTCGTGTATCTTCTTCGGCTGTCATGCCCGGTTCTGTAGCAGAAGGGATGCGACTGAGTAGATCCATCAAATCGACATACGTACGGTAATTCAGCATACGTCCACCACGTGCAACGTATCCTTTTTGATTTTCTAATGGGTGATTTTTGTTCCAATATTCATCAGTAACTGTGTCCACAGGAGCGCCATCATTTGATCCATGGTCATCTAAGGAGTAGAAAGTGATTTGATCTCCACGCCATTTGCCTTCTTGGATCAAATAAACAGCTGCTGCCATATTCGCGATTCCTGCACCAATCATAATTGCTTTCTTTTTTTGCATTGTCCAATCCTCCAATATCTCCTAAATCATTGTATTCTGGCTAATTTTCTAGATTGATTCAAATTCGTCATAAAGGTGACTATCATCTTCTAGTAAGCCTGTTTTTTTGCCAAGATAAACAGCACCTATAGCGACTAGTCCTAAGCCAATGCCTACTTTCAACCATTTCTTGTTCATAAAAAAACCTCCTTTTGGTTTGTGAACTATTTCTACTTCAAAGCATAGAGCGTTTAGAAAAATAAGCCAAATGATAGGGTAAGGAAACAACCTGGGTTTTTGACAGTTTGGAGGAAGTGTCTGTTTTTTCGTGTGTTTTGTAATAAATTCTTAACAAAGAGAAGTAAAAAAAAATTTGGGAATGAGTTATAACGCGTTTTAATTCATGTGAATCAGAAAGGTGTGGAAAAGATGAAGAGTTTAAAGGTGAGAAAAATTGGGAATAGTGTCGGTATCATTTTACCTAAGGAACTTAGGTTACATGAGGGGAATATTTTGAGCTATACGAAAGAAGGTACAACATTGATAATTGATACAAAAGAAGTGATGAGAGAACAAGACCGTAAAGAAATAGAAAAAGCATTTACTGATTTCTCAAAAGGTTTAGTAGTTTCCGAATCTGAAATGAAAGATACTTTTAGTAAGTATGGTTGAGGTGAGTAGATGGTGTATACGATCGTGTATTCGGAGAGTTTTCGCCAGGGGTTAGAGCAGTTGATCAATGGATGGGGAAATGAATTATTTTTATCTAAAGAAAATATTCGACATTTTACAAGGATGATCTATCAATCAATCGAACTTACTAAAAATTTTCTCGAAATGCATGAAGAAATATCTGCGTTGTATCATTTTCATGAACGTACATATCGTATATTAATCGGAAACAAATATGCCATATTTTACCGAATAAATAAAAAGAAACATCTTATTTTGATTGGCAATATTTTTCAGCAACGTCAGATGAAGCTCAGCGTTCAATAGCTAATAGTTAGTTTTGCTCAAACTGGACGAAACTCCATACTCTTAGTAGGATAGGAGTAGAAGAAAAAGTGGGGTGTAAAGATGTTTAGTGAAACGTTGGTCCATTTGTTGGAATGGGTGACTGCGATTTTGAATATTTTCTCGATTTTAGTCTTATTGGTTGGTATTTTTTTAGTTTTAAAAAATTTGATAATGGAACGCCCATTGATCAAAGATTATGCGATGCGTAATCGGCGGAATGCGGATATTCGAAAACTACTAGCTAGTTATATTTTGTTGAGTTTAGAAGTACTGATCGTGGCAGATCTCATTGAATCTGTCATTAAACCAACTTGGACAGACATTTTAAAATTAGCATTGATCATTATCATTCGCACGATCATCTCTTATTTCTTAAATTTAGAAATCGCGAGTCATGTATCGCATGAAAGAAGGGAAGTTTGATGGAGATCAGTTGGATGACACTTCTTTATCCATATCTTGAATGGTTGGTCTTGATTTTAGATATTTTTGCTATTGTGGTCTTATTATGGGGTGGCTTTCTTTCGATCAAAGATTTTTTGAAAGATTCCTTGAACCCGTCATTCAAACAAAATGAACGGATTCATCAAAATAATGGCATCAAAAAAATGCTAGGTGGGTATATCTTATTGAGTTTAGAGATATTGATTTCTGCTGGGATCATCGAGTCAATCATCAAACCGACATTACAAGATATTTTTCAGTTGGCCGCATTAGTGGTGATTCGTACGATCATCTCTTACTTTTTGAATAAAGAAATCGGTCCAGCGGATGTCTAAGTTTGCAGGATCATCATAGACAGAATGTGCAAATGATATTAGTGATCACGTCTCTTAAAATTGAATAAATAGTTTTTCAGAAAGTAACGATTATAAAAAAAGCTAGAAAAACCAAAATTTTGTAGGATGAATTTTTGGTTTTCTAGCTTTTTTTATGGAACTGTCTAGTTTTTTCACACGCTTTATTCGACAGAATAAATGTGTGCAAGAGTTACTATTACGAAAGCCTCCCTCATGAACTATTTTTTACAAGCAATATAATCGCTTGTTCCACTGTTTCGACTGAGATTGGAATAACATGTTCCATGGACAAGGCAACAGGGGTGTAGAGTGTACGTTCACACAACAGCCGGTTAGAAGAGGCTGCCACAAAATCGAGAGCTTCTTTACTTAATTGTTTATAAATCATTGGCTCAACGGAAATGTCACATGTCGTAACGGCCTCTAAAGCTTCGCGATAAATCAGATATTTGATATCTGAGTTGGTCACGATCCGCACAGTTAATTTTTGTTTATCTAAGCGTAAAATACCAGTCAATTCAATAACGAATGACCGCAGACAATTTGGATTGATCTTTAATTGATAAGGAAGTGCATGGCTCCAATCGCTAACGATCCGTTTTACTTCTTCAAATAACTCTCGTTGTTCATCGGTCAATAAATGAAATTTTTCAGGTAAGAACAATTGATAGTTTTTCCAAGCAGAACGCAAAATACGGATCAACGCACGCTCAAAAGCTTTGTTTCCAAGAAAAGGATGGTCAAAATGTTGTTCAAATCGTTGGATCAATTGTTTTGTCTCTGGATTATTTTCAATAAAGACCTGATGCAATTGGGCAAAATCATCTTCGATTGCTTCATAAGAATCAAATCCATAATCACATAGATTGAACAGTATCAGAATAAAATAAAATTCATTTGGTTGAAAAAATTGCTTGAACGGACTTTCTTCCCAAGCAGCAAGAACGAAATGATAAATCGGTCTCTTTTTGATTTCATCGATGAATGATTGATCGATTGATAGCGGGGCATCTTTTTGATAGAACAGACTGATCAGAAAGCCTGTTTGCAAAATCTCTTGGGTATCCCGATCATAGATACGTCCACTTTTTTTAGTGACTGCTTGAATAAATTCTTGCGCTTGGACATCAAAGGAGCGAGGAAGAGAGAAGTCTGGCAATGTGCCTGTCCGATAGCTCACATTTAGCAAAACCAAGCGTCTTTCGATGTCAGTAAAGTGGGGGGAATGATGTTCAATAGCGATATCGCATGCTTGAAAGTAGTCTAACACTTGTTTCTTCAATGCATAAGCTTTGCTGACTGAAATAAATTCGAGTTCAGTCAATTGAATATAATCTGGTTCATCTTCTAAGTAAAGAAGGCAGGTTTTTAAAAATAAAGACGGTCGAGAGAGTCGTTGCATCAATTGGAAGCGAGAAGTTGTTGGTGCGAAGTATAAAGAATAGGTTTCTTTTTCTTTTGATTGATAAATGATTTGGTCGCTCAATTCTCTACTTAATGATTTGATATCATTAAGTAGAGTGGTTTGACAAACATGTAACAAAGTAGCTGTCGTTGGAAGATGGACTTCTTTATTTACATAAAACTGACCACAAAGAAAGAGTTGGCGTAAGAGATTTTTCTCAAGATAATGTTCAATCATGGGGAATCCTCCCTATTTGTATAGTCATGCACAAGCACTTAGCTATTATGCCATGTTTTTTGTAGATACGCACCTATCACTTAATCTTTCTTAGCAAACAAGATGCTAAATTTACTTATATTTGTTATTGTATCTGTTTTATTTAAAAAAATTGGGAACTGATTGATAAAAAGAACCAAATAGAAAAAATAAATATGACTATTTTTCAACGAATAAGTACATTGGATTTCTTTTTTTTGTTCGTGAATTAAACGTTATAATCAATATAGTAAACCGTTCTTTGGCAGGAAGTTTAGTCACATCGTTCGTTTTTTTAAGCTGAAAATACAGAATAATCAGACTTTATTTTTTTTGTCTTCAAAGTAAGGAGTGTAAATAGATGTTATTAAAAAAAAATTTTAAAATTTGAGCGTATAGTCAAACACGTAAACTGATCAAGAAACAACAGCCGGCTGATTATTTCCTGTGATCAGGTAATAAGAGAGGAGAAATGAATCATGAAAGATATGGATATCAAAGCCGTCTTTATTGGCGACAAAACAGAAAATGGCCAAGTGTATAAAATGTTATTGAATAAGATGGTGGATGAACATTTAGGTTGGCGTGAAAATTATTTACCAGCTGACCTTCCCGCAATCAGTGAAGCAGACAAATCAACAACATCTTATCTTGCGACTCGACAACATATGATGGAAGTCTTAGATGAAGTCAGTGAACGAATGCGTGCCGGTTCAATTCCTTGGCATTCAGCCGGACGTTATTGGGGACAAATGAATGCAGAAACATTGATGCCAGCTTTGTTGGCTTATCACTTTGCGATGCTTTGGAATCCTAATAACGTGGCATTGGAATCCTCAATGGCCACATCACAAATGGAAGCAGAAATCGGAGAAGACTTTGCGAAGCTGTTCAGTATGCCGAATGGTTGGGGACATCTGACAGCGGATGGTTCGATTGCGAATTTAGAAGGTCTATGGTATGCCCGTTGTATCAAATCAATTCCTTTAGCGGTCAAAGAAACTTACCCTGAAAAAGTGAAGGACCTTTCGGATTGGGAATTACTTAATCTATCTGTAGAAGAAATCTTAGAAATGATCGAAACATTTACTGATGAAGAATTAGACAATGTCAAAGCTGCATCTTCACGAAGTGGGAAACACATCCAAGAATTGGGCAAATGGCTTGTTCCTCAAACCAAACACTATTCATGGATGAAAGCATTAGATATTTGTGGTGTCGGGTTGGATCAAATGATCGCGATCCCCGTTGATGACTGCTACCGAATGGATGTCCAAGTATTGGAAAAGACGATTCGTGAACTAGCTATCCAACATATTCCCATCCTAGGTGTGGTCGCTGTTGTAGGTACAACAGAAGAAGGACAAGTCGATCGTGTCGATCAAATCGTTGAACTTAGAGAAAAATTGAAAGATGAAGGCATTTATTTCTACCTTCATGTGGATGCAGCTTATGGTGGCTATGCTCGTTGTTTGTTCATGAATGAAGCGTATGAATTTGTGCCTTACGCATCATTAGCAGAATTTTATGAAGAACATCATGTTTTCCATCATGAAGTGAAAATCGAACGAAGTGTTTATGAAGGATTCAAGGCAATCAGTGAAGCAGAATCAGTGACCGTTGATCCCCATAAGATGGGTTACGTTCCTTATGCGGCTGGAGGAATCACGATCAAACATAAAAGTATGCGGAATATCATCTCTTATTTTGCACCTTATGTATTTGAAAAATCGGTTAAAGCTCCTGATATGTTAGGTGCCTATATTTTAGAAGGCTCAAAAGCTGGGGCAACGGCTGCAGCAGTTTGGACGGCGCACCAAGTTCTCCCTTTGAATGTCACTGGTTATGGTCAATTGATCGGTGCATCAATCGAAGCTGCTCAACGTTTCCGAGAATTTCTTGGTCAATTAAGCTTTACTGTCAATGGCAAAACAATTGAAGTCTATCCATTGAATCACCCAGATTTCAATATGGTCGATTGGGCATTCAAAGTCCAAGGCTGTACGGATTTAAAAGAAATCAACCGTTTGAATGAAAAAATGTTCGATGTGTCCTCTTATATGGAAGGGGATGTGTACGCAGAACGCTTCATCACTTCTCATACGACCTTCACGCAAGCGGATTATGGCGATTCTCCAGTGGCATTTGTTGAAAGCATGGGTGTTCCAAAAGAGGAATGGCAAAAAGAACAACAAGTTACTTTGTTGCGAGCTGCTATCATGACTCCGTATTTAACCGATGACAACATCTTTGATTATTACACCGAAGCCATCAAACACGCAATGGAAGAAAAACTAAGAGAAGTTCTTGCGTAGTTTTAGTGATAGAAAGAAGGATCGATCATGACAGACTCAAAATCTACCAAACAACTGTCAACGTTAACGTTTATTGGGATGACTTGCGCTTTAGTCGCAAGCGTCCGTAATATTCCTGATGTCGCTGCCACTGGTTGGACGATGTTGTTTTATATGTTAGTTGCTGTACTCTTTTATGCGTTTCCGATCTCTCTGATTTCAGGAGAGTTTGCAGGGATGTTTCCTCAAAAGGGAGGGCCAGAACTATGGGTCTCTCAATCCCTCGGTAGAAAATGGGGATTTGTCGTCTCTTGGCTTTTATGGGTTCAAATGTTTCCAGGGATGGTCATGGTTGCCTCAGCACTTGCCCCATTGTTTGGCAACATGGTCAATAACGTCCCATTGGGCTTGAATAGTAAATTCACATTACTCGTGATTTTAGTCGTTTATTGGATCATCACACTATTGAACTTAAAATTCGACATGGCAAAAATTGGCGGGAAAATCGGTGTCTGGTTGGGGTTGTATATCCCGTTGGCATTGATGCTCCTATTGGGTGTCGCAGCATGGATCAAGGTCGGTATCATGCCAAATGGAACATTAGGAAAATTTTCTTGGGATCTTTTAGTTCCCGATCCAAGTACTGCAAAATCATTCGTTTATTTTGCACCGATCATGTTCATTTTTACTGGAATCGAAATGTCTTCTGTTTATATCACTCGATTGGCACATCCAGTTAAAACTTATATACGCGGTATTTTCGCTGCGTTAGTTTTTTTATTTGTAGTAAACACGCTGAATGCGTTGGTCGTTGCCAATGTCGTACCAAAGGGTCAAATGGAGTTGAATAATATTGCCCAATCCATTTCGATCGATTGCCAAATTCTTGGCTTGCCACATATGATTGTGAACCTATTCAGCTTACTTGTATTTGTCGGTGTCGCTGTACAATTGTCTGCTTGGGCTTCTGGTCCAGCCAAAACTGTTACAGAAAGTGCAAGAAAAGGCGCGTATCCTCCTCGTTTCAATTTTTGGAAAACCAATGAATTTGATGTGTCAAAAGCGGTGATCTTGACACAATCTATTATCATTTCTGTGTTTGCCCTATTTTATTTATTGATTCCAGGAGTCAATCAAGCATTTTTGATGTTAGTAAATGCAACGACAGTGATTTATTGTATCGTCTATCTTATCATGGGTGTCGCATTCTTACGTTTTAGAAAAACAAATCCAACTATCCCTCGTCCATTTCGAATCGGTAAAAAAGAGGGAAATGGGAATCTCGGTGCATGGCTTGTTGTGTTAGTCTTATTTGCAGCAATCGTTTTTTCTGTCGGACTTACATTAAAAGCTGGTACATGGATCAACTTTGTGGCTGTCGCATTGATCAGCGGCATTCTTTTTGTTGCCCCATTATGTATCGAAAAAATTAGAAAACCTTCTTGGGAACAAGAAATAAAAAACAAATTGAGTGAACAAAAATCAACGAAGCAATCGGAGTAAAGGGGAAAATTTCGTTTGAAAAGCAAACCTAGAAACCTGGCTCATATTAAATCACACTAATTATTTCATGTTTGCCTGAAATAATCGACATAAGAAACCCTCCTTCTTACGTATAATAAGTATTATCAAATGAAATACAGGAGGGATTGCCGATGACATGGTACAAAGAAACTGCTGAACAAACAATGAATAAATTAAAGACGACCAAAGATGGTCTTTCAAATCAAGAACGTACCAGTCGTTTAGAAATACAAGGACGAAATGAAATAGAAGTAAAAAAGAAAGTGAGTCCGCTTCGGAAGTTTTTGAAGCATTTTACGGATTTGTTGATGATCATCCTGATGGTGGCTTCTGTCTTGAAGTTTTTAACGGGTGATTATATTGAAGGTAGTATTATTTTACTTGTAGTGATCATCAATAGTTTTGTTGGTTATTGGCAAGAAAGAAAAGCAGAAGAGTCACTCAATGGGCTAAAAAGTTTAATGAGTCAAGACGCAGTGGTTCTTTCTGAAGGCGTCAAGAAAAGTATCCCTGCCACTGAGATCGTGCAAGGGGATATAGTTAGTTTAACAGCTGGAGATGTCGTGCCTGCCGATATTCGTTTAGTCGAAACATATGGTTTGATGATCGAAGAAGCTGCGTTGACCGGTGAATCCGATGCGGTAAAGAAAATGAGTGAGCCGTTAGTCGATGAATTAGGCGCAGGAGATCAACTCAATATGGCTTTTTCAGGTACACTTGTCCAAGCTGGATCGGCGCTTGGTGTCGTCGTTGAAACAGGGAATACGACAGAGATTGGTAAAATCAATCAGGCATTACAATCAGTTCAACAACAAACGACCCCTTTGGTTCGCAAGATCCATCAGTTGAACAAGCAAATCTTCAGAGGAATCGTTTTTCTAAGTTTATTCTTGATTTTCTTTACCTCATTTAGGTATGGCTTAGAATGGAACTTTTTATTCTCAACGATCATTGCGTTGATCGTTTCTATGATCCCCGAAGGCTTGCCAGCGGTATTGACGATGATCCTCTCACTGGGGGTCAATGAAATGGCACAAGAACAAGCGATTATCAAAGGACTACCTTCCGTTGAAACACTTGGTTCAATGACGGTGATCTGTTCAGATAAAACGGGTACGTTGACTAAAAATGAAATGACTGTTGTGGAAACAATGACAGAAGATGAGACACGCTTACTTGAAATCATGAAAAATTGTCAAGAAGTGCAAACGAAAGATGATCAAGTAGTTGAAACGTTGAGTGGCAATCCAACTGAGCTGGCTTTATTACGATACACAGCTGAACAGAATCTTCCCCTAAAAACGGCGCTTGCTAAACTGCCATTTAGCTCAAGTTATAAATATATGGCAACATTGCATGAAGAACAGGACCATGCAGTAGTGTTTGTCAAAGGAGCGCCAGAAGTTTTATTATCGAAATCTTCTTTGTCACAATCAGAACAGCAACAATGGATCAACCAAGCATCACAACTAGCAAAAAAAGGCCAACGTGTATTAGGGTTCGCCTACAAGCAATTGCCTATTGAGCAAGAATTAGACCATGCACAGTTGCAACAACTGACATTTGTTGGGATTGCAGGAATCATTGATCCACCAAAAGAGAGCGCGATCCAAGCGGTAAGAGAGTGTCAGCAAGCAGGGATCTCGGTGAAAATGATTACTGGTGACCATAAAGACACAGCCCAAGCAATTGCTGATCAAATCGGGTTGAAGCATACGAGTAATGTCCTTGAAGGGATCGATATCGATCGACTCTCTGATCAAGATTTAGCGAAGAAAGTGAGCAAAGTCGATGTCTTTGCTCGAACGACTCCGGAGCATAAATTAAGGATCGTAGAAGCTTTGCAGAAGAATGGTGAAATCGTTGGGATGACCGGTGATGGTGTCAATGACGCGCCCGCATTGAAACGAGCAGATGTGGGAATCGCTATGGGGATCAAAGGAAGTGAAGTCAGTAAACAAGCCGCAGATATGGTTTTAGGCGATGACAACTTCCATACGATCGCTAAAGCAGTCAAAGAAGGACGCCGGATTTTAGATAACTTACAAAAAACGATCAGCTTCTTCTTACCTACATCTTTAGCACAAGGTTTGGTGATCATCTGGGCATTACTTGCGAATCAGCCATTGCCTTTGACACCGATCCAAATCTTATGGGTCAATATGGTGACAACAATCACGTTATCCTATGCGTTAGGTTTTGAACAAGCAAGTAAAGACACGATGAGTCGGCCACCAAGAGATCCCAACCAAGGGATTTTGACTAAGTACAATGTTTTCCGGATTTTCTATGTGTCCCTCTTGATCATTATCCCAGCTTATTGGTTGGCAATGCAGTTTGAAGGTCAAGCCTTACAACAAACTGTTCTTTTACAAAACATTGTTGCTGCCCAAGCCGTCTATATGATCAATTGCCGTGAGCAAGTCGATGCTTCATTGAATAAAGGCTTCTTCCAAAATAAATTCTTATTTATTTCATTAGGTATTTTATTTGTCCTCCAAACTGGAGTCATTTATCTACCCTTTGCGCAACAAGTCATTGAAACAACAAGTTTGAGCTTTGCTCAACATTTACCAATCCTTGCAAATGTACTTCTATTATTTACAATCGTAGAAGTTGAGAAACGAATCAGTAAAACATGGATCAAAAGAAAAGAAAGAGAAGCTTTTGCCGGTAACTGAGAATCGTCGATCGTTCAAGAGATAAAGGCAAAGCGGCAGTCTTCCCCTAGGTTACAGTAGAGGAAGGCTGTCGCGTTTTATGTTTTAATCCTTGGAGCTGAACGCTTCTTTTACAACATGATAAACGGTGTTCAAAAGCCAGCTCCTTCAATATTAAGTCAAAAATCGAAAAAATATGAGAAACTATTTTCTCAATTTCTGCCTTAATACTTGGAGCTGAACGGCTTTTTCACAACCTAGATAAACGGTGTTCAAGAAGCAACACTTCAATAATAAGCCAAAAAAATCAAAAATGAAAAAGCCATTTTCGATTTTCCTGTTTTATTACTCAGTGCTGATCGCTTCTTTCACAACCTAGATAAACGGTGTTCGAAAAGCTGACCTTCAACATTAAGCTGAAAAATCAAAAAATATGGAAAGCTATTTTCTGATTTCCCATCTTACTGCTCAGGTCATAACGCTTTTCTCACAACCTAGATAAACGGTGTTCAAAAGCCAGCTCCTTCAATATTAAGTCAAAAATCGAAAAAATATGAGAAGCTATTTTCTCAATTTCTGCCTTAATACTTGGAGCTGAACGGATTTTTCACAACCTAGATAAACGGTGTTCAAGAAGCAACACTTCAATAATAAGCCAAAAAAATCAAAAATGAAAAAGCCATTTTCGATTTTTCTTTCTTATTACTCAGTGCTGATCGCTTCTTTCACAACCTTACAAATAACTTCTAAATGTGAGTTCGGTCAATTGGTCGAGCTCATTTTTTGTTGGTATGGTAGAGATGTAGATGATTGGTATCGGGACTTGGTCGAGGGGGGTGTTTGAGACGAACAAGTCGCTTTTATGGAACGTGATGTCAGAAAGTTGAGATAATTCTACTGGGATCAATTGAACTCGTTTCCCAAAGTAATCATTTAATTCTTGTTGCAAAAAGGCTTTCCAAGAGGGTTCGCCTTGAAAGAAGAAATACAGGTTCAATTTATTTGGACGAATGGATAAGATCGCTTGTTGGATCAAGAAGGATAGTAGGCGTAGAAAGTATTCGTCTTCTTGGACAGGTAACTCTTGTTTCAGTTGCTCAAGTAATTCTTGTTTGAATGGGTACAACTGTGGATATTGTTGCTCATATTCTTCCAAGAAATAGTGATACTGCAAATTCAACTGCTCGATCAAGATAGGTGATTCATGATATTTCAACAATAACAAGATCAGGTTATCAGCAAGTTTTGTCTCGTTTAATTCTTCTAAGTGCAACGTATCAGCTAAATCTTGAACGAATTGTTTGATCTTGCCCGAAAAAGGATAACTTTGCAAGATATCTGCTACGGGTTCTTGGTATTGGTTATTGTAATTCCAACTTTCTAAAAAGCAAAAGAAGGCAAAAATCAATTCATTTTTTTGTAAATAAACGCCTTCTAATTCATAAAGTGCGGTCAATTCAGTGGCATATGTGGAATAAAGAGTATCCTCAGGTTCAAAGAAAGAGTCCTCGATACGGCAGTTTGCCTTAACACGTATCGTGTTGATGAAAAACCAACAAATGCCAAAAATCTCTTCTGTTTCAACAGAAAAAGGGGTTTGCTTCAAGCGTTTCAAAAAACGAAAGTAATGGGATTCATGGATGGAATAATCTTCAAAAAAATAATTATTATGAGTAAATGGCATCAAAAGACGATGATAAAACAAGCGGATCGCATTCTCAGAACCACTCATCGTACTTGTATATTTTGTCAGCTTGATCTGTAACCCATAACGAAGGAGTTGGCGATTGACTTTTCTTGTATGGCGTTTCAGCGTTTCGTAAGAAAGTCCATTGGCTGCTAAGAAATTGGTTGTGGAACATTCCTTTGTAAACAATAGTTCTTTGATCAATTGTACACTAACGGATTGCTTTAGAAACAATTCCCACAGATCATTGGCAAGTAGATTTTGTTGGTTGAGTAAACGAATCCCTGACTGATCACTATCGATCAACCAGCCATCAGGTAATTGTGAGCGGATGACTTGTAAGTCGGAAAAAATCGTACGTTCCGTTGTATTTGTTTCTTCAGCAAGCTCATTGACAGTGATTTTGGGATGGTTTAAAAGTAGTTCAATCAACGTGACTTGTCGTTGTAAATCTTTTTCAGTGATGATTTGATGCATGAGCGAGTACATCCAACATCCCTCCTTTTAAAACAAATTATAACACAATCCTTGACTTACATAAGCGGTTTCTTGTAGTTTTGGAGTAAGAGATAACAGCGTGGATTTATTGAAAGGAATGAATTGTAATGACAACAAAAAACGAAAAATACAAACGTTTATTAGCGATCGCAGAAGCCGGTCTCTTCTATGGCAAAGATCCATTTGACGAAGAACGTTACCAAGAATTGAAAGCGATCGCTTTATCATTATTAAGTAATGGCGACAAGGAAATCGAAGAACGCCTTGAATTTATTTTAGAACAAAATGAAGGGTATCCAACACCCAAAGTCGATGTACGTGCCTTTATCAAACAAGAGGATAAAGTACTGTTAGTGGAAGACAGCCATACAAAAGAATGGGCATTGCCGGGCGGTTTTGCGGAAATCGGCTATTCACCAAAGGAAAATATCGAAAAAGAGGTGAAAGAAGAAACCGGGCTAACGGTGACGGTGGATCAACTACTGGCGATTTTTGATACCAATACCCGAAAAGATATTCCACAAGCCTTTCAATACTATAAAGTCATTTTTGGATGTTCGATCATCGGAGGTTCTTTTATCACAAATAATGAAACTTCAAACAGCGCCTTTTTTGCATTGGACGATTTACCTACTCTTTCCCAAAAACGGACGACAGAAGAACAGCTTGCGATCTTAGCGACAGGTCATTTGCCTTATTTTGACTGATCAATATGTTTTTGTTGCATTTGCAACAAAAATCAGTACAATAAAAGTACAACTAAAGGAGAGAAGAGATGGCTGAGATCATAAGAGAAATCGGCGCGATAGCACGAGCGTTAGATTCGATCAGTAATATTGAGTTCAAGGAAGTCGCTTTGACGAGGGGGCAATACCTGTATCTCGTTCGGATTTGTGAAAATCCAGGCATCATTCAAGAAAAAATAGCCGAAATGCTTAAAGTCGATCGAACGACAACTGCCCGTGCGCTGAAAAAGCTGGAAAGTAATGGCTTGATTCGACGTGTAACGGACGAACAGAACAAGAAAAATAAAAGGTGTTATCCAACAGCCCAAGGAGAAGCACTTTATCCGATGATCATCCGAGAACACCATCATTCTACGAAAGTCGCTTTAGCTGGCTTGTCTGAAGAAGAAATCCAACAGTTGGAAAGATTATTGACACACGTAAGGAAAAATATCAGCGAAGACTGGAATTTTGTAAAAAAGGGCAATAAACGCCTGTATTGAAAGGGATGTTGGAGTGGGAAAGGTAGAAATCAGACCGATTGTGGGAAGTGAAGTGGAACGCCTTCAAGCAATCAGCATTGAAACGTACACAGATACTTTTGGCGAATATAACACGCAGGCAGATATGGATGCATATCTTTCGCAAGCATATGATTTGCAGCGATTGACAAAAGAACTGATCCATCCAGAATCAGCTTTTTTCTGGGCGCTAGATCATGGCGAAATTGCGGGTTATCTAAAACTGAACATAGGAAAAGCACAATCCGAGGAAATGCCTGAGGATCATCTAGAAATCGAACGGATCTATATTCGACCATCCTATAAGAAAAAAGGGATCGGCACTCACTTGATGAACTGGGCGTTGGCTCAAGCGAAAGCACAGGGAAAAACAGCTGTGTGGTTAGGTGTGTGGGAACATAATGATCCAGCCCAAGCTTTTTACCGTAAGCATGGTTTCATACGCCAAGGACAACATGTGTTTTATATGGGAGACGATGCACAGATCGATCATATTTTAGTCAAAAAAATCAATGAGGTGTAACGAATGAAAAAATTTGTAGCAGATCCATCATTTTGGGAAGTGTTCCCAGAAGCAAAAATTGAGATCCTAACGGTAGAAGGGATCAATAACGAAGTCGTTGAAGAAAACAAAGCAGATTACTATGACAAATTAAATCGTGCTGCTAAAGAAGCAAGAAATTATTTAACAGAAGAACCTTTTAGTCAAAATGAAGTGATTGCACAATGGCGTCAAGCGTTTACCCAGTTCAAGACAAAAAAAGGTGCACGTTCATCGATCGAGGCACTGCTAAAAAGAGCCAGTCAAGGTCGCGAATTTTTCCCGATCAGTCCGTTAGTGGATATCTATAATAGTATCTCTTTGCGCTTTGGCGTACCCTGTGGCGGAGAAGATCTTGACACGATCGTTGGGGATCTTCATTTGGGTAAAGCTCAAGGTGGAGAAAATTTCTTGCCATTAGGCGCAGAAGCAGATGCGCCCGCATTACCAGAAGAAATCATTTATTATGATAAAGAAGGCGCAGTTTGTCGCTGCTTTAACTGGCGTGAAGCGCAACGGACTATGTTAACAGAAAAAACGACGAACGCTGTGTTGGTGATCGAGGCAGTCAACGCACAACAAGCAGAAGTTGCCGGAAAAGCAATGACTGCTTTACAAGAAGACATTGAACGAACATTTGGTGTAACGAGTACTAGACAAACAGTGACGAAAGAACAACCAGAAATCACTTTGTGACCGGACACGTAGGAAATAACCAAAACGATGGAGTCACTCGTAATCTTCAAACAAAGCAAACTTGAAGATTGCGGGTGATTTGTCTTTTGATCGCTTAACACGAAAATAAGCAACGTTCGCTCAATCATCTTGTGCTTAATAGCAGTAACTTCCACTAAGTGTGTTTCCGCTTTCGTGCTATAATGAAAACAAGCTTTTATTTAGAGGAGGCGTTGTCAAATGATCCATAAATCTCGTGTCATGCTATATGTCGAAGATGTCGCATTAGTCAGTCGGTTTTTCGTTGAGCAATTGAAGGCAGAAATAGTTGAAACGTTGGAATTGCCAGAGGAATATCAAAGCATTGTCTTGCGTATGTCGCAAGAATTGGAGTTGGCTATTTTTCCTCGGACATTCGTTGAACGATTTTCACCAGAAGTGTTAGGACCACCACCGTCTATGATTTTCTTTACAGATAAGTTTGACGAACTTTACGAACAAATCGAAACAGCTGGTGAAATTTTGGAGAATAATGGCTTGTTGACGTTTAACTTTTCCGATCCTGAAGGAAATTTTTTTGTGATGGCAAAATTAGAATCGACAGAAAAAGTAGATGAAAGGGAGACAGAAGATGAAAATCTCGATCACTGAAACACTTGAAGATTATTTCAAAAAGCAACGGATGAAAAAGAGTGATAAATTGAGAATGAAGAATTTGAAATCTGGGAAAAATCCTGCCAAAGGATGGAATAAAATGGTCGATACAGGCTTCGGTGGTTTAAATTCATTAGATTATCGTGGAAAAGGGAGTAATTTACCGATCAGCCAAATCGACAATCAGCAATTTCGTGCGGAAGAACAAAAGCGAATCGGTAAAGAAACCCATAGATAGAAGCTTCTTCAACTATTGTGTACTTAGTTTTATTTATTAGTAATCGACATACTCTTCTCTAAATGAAAGCGGAATAGGTAAATAGTAATGTTCGGATTTTTGATTAAATCCGAATTTTTTGTTTACTTATTTCTTTATTTGGGATAATATTAAACACGTTGTTTTATTAATAAATCTAATATAGTAAGAACTTTTTTATAAATGTTCGGTTTTAGGGGGATGAACGATGAAGGAAAAGATACTTTCCTACTTCGAGATTGACGCACTGAATACGACGGTGAAACGTGAGATACTGGCTGGGTTTACGACATTTATCTCTATGGCATATATCTTATTTGTCAATCCAACAGTGCTTGGTGCTTCGGGGATGGATGAAGGGGCAGTGTTTACTGCGACAGCATTAGCCAGTGCCATTGGCTGTATTTTGATGGGGGTCGTTGCACGCTACCCGATTGGAACAGCACCTGCGCTAGGAATCAATGCCTTTTTTGCTTACTCGGTCTGTTTAGGTATGGGGATTCCATGGGAAACAGCATTGGCAGGGGTGTTTGTCGCTTCGTTGATTTTTATTTTGATCACCATTTTTAAATTACGTGAGATGATCATTGATGCCATTCCAACAGACTTGAAGTTTGCGATTTCTGGCGGGATTGGTTTGTTTATTGCCTTTCTAGGCTTGAGTGAAGGTGGCTTGATCGTGGCAAATGAATCAACGCTTGTTGGCTTAGGTTCATTGAGTGTCGGTTCCACTTGGTTGACGATTTTTGGATTAGTCATTACCGCGGTATTGTTAGTTCGTCGCGTACCAGGAGGGATTTTTATCGGGATGGTAGCAACCACGCTTCTAGGACTAGTCACTGGACTGATTCCTATGCCTTCACAGCTTGTTGCGGCAGCACCTAGCTTGAAACCCACTTTCTTAGTTGCATTGAAACACGTTGGTGATATCAATAGCTTACAAATGTGGGTAGTCGTTTTGACGTTCTTGTTAGTGACATTCTTTGATACAGCTGGAACATTGGTTGGCCTAGCAAACCAAGCTGGTTTCATGCAAGATAACAAAATGCCACGTGTTGGGAAAGCATTAGCTTCGGATTCTACTGCGATGTTAGCTGGTTCATTGTTAGGTACATCGCCAGTTGGGGCTTTTGTTGAGTCATCCGCAGGGATCGCCGTTGGTGGACGATCTGGATTAACTGCAATCACAACAGGGATTTTATTCTTGTTCGGGTTGTTTTTCTCACCATTATTATCAGTCGTGACTTCTCAAGTAACTGCACCTGCGCTGATTTTAGTTGGTGTGTTGATGGCCCAATCGTTACGTCAGATCGAATGGGGAAAAATGGAGATTGCGATTCCCGCTTTCTTGATCTTGATCGGTATGCCGTTGACTTATAGTATCTCAGATGGGATTGCATTAGGATTCATCTTTTATCCAATCACCATGTTAGCAGCAAAACGTGGCAAAGAAGTCTCACCGATCATGTACGCGCTGTTCTTTGTCTTTATAGGATTCATGTGGATCTTGAATGTTTGATTGATTTAGGTAGAACTTGAGTGTTCATTCGCTTTTAAAAGAGTGTGGAACAGTCCAGTCGTCCTTTCTCGAAAATAAAAAACGAGTCTGATTTTGATGTTTTTTTGTCAAAATTGGACTCGTTTTTTGTCTCACATCTGATCAATGAAGCGTTGAGTCCGGTATTGAGTAAAGAGTTAGAAGAAGTCCGTGTCATGGTCAAGAAAACCTATGGACAGTTCCATGAGATCAATTCCTACTTCTTACAAAAGCATGCGCAGACACTTCGCTTTTCAGCAGTGACCTTTGAAGATGTGGCCGTCAGTTTTACGTTATACATGGATATGTTATTTCATTATTATCAACCAGTCAAACAGGTTTTGTTTTTACTGGAGGGGAATTATTTGGTGGTACAATCGATTCGCCTGCAAGCCCAAGAACTTTTGAGTGACCATTACAATTTACTCTTTCTTCCGCTAAAGGAATTGACGCAAGAACGCTTGAATGATGCACAGATTGATTTAATTGTCACAAACTATCGGCCGTACCTTTTGGATTACGCGCTGGAAACTGAGTATATTTTAATGAATAGTATTACTACGGTGCAAGACTGGACACGGGTCAAACACCAGTTGAATCCATTGATCGATCGGATCGTTTTTTAAAAGAAAGAAGGAAAAAGAACTATGGCGGTATTTACTACCCAAGAAGCCTATCTTCAAGGGTTTCAAAGTACTTTGGAAGAAGTAGAGAAACGAGAAAGCCAAGTCCTGAAGGACTATATACAGAGCCAAATGAACCAATTGGAGAAGTTAGTATCACAAGTTTCTCAAGAAAATTTCTGGAAAGTCTTACCCGAAATCTTAGGGATTGATGCGAAGCTAGGCATCTTCTCAGAATTGATTGTCTTTGATGATTTTTCGAATGAGTATATTGTTCGAATGGTTGAAACAGATTATTGTACCTATTTCAAAGAATTGTGTGGGTTTAATCTTAGCATGGAGCCGAAACATTCCATGATTTTCAATGTTTTATGATTATCCGCTCGCTGACAATCTTAATCGATATGAAGAAAAATTAGCAGGATAATCATTATCTAAGAAACGAATTCTTTTTCAGAATCGATAATGCATACTAAACAAACATTTAGTTGAACATGTAATTTATAGTTTTTTGTTGAGATATTTTATGGGTTCAGAAACTTATAAGTTTAGGGCCATTTAATTTTAGTCAGGGTGCAATCTCTTTAATGTATCTTTTCAAAGGTTCTTGTTTTTGATTAAAAAAGCGCGATAGTATTAAGACTATGATTTTTTAATAATAACATAATTATTATCATGGTTCCTTTACTTGCGGTATTGGCCAGGCGTTGTTCCCAAATATTTTTTGAATACTTTCCCAAAATATTCTGGTGTGGAAAAACCACACGAGCTTGAAATATCTTTTATTGTTCGGCTCGTACTTGTTAATAGCATTGTTGCCATTGATAAACGATAGCTGGTCGTATACTCCATAGGTGTTTTTTTTAGAAACTTTTTGAAGCAGCGAAAACATTCAGTTCTACTAATTCCTGAATGTTTGGCAATTTCTTCGACCGTGATACATTTTCCGTAATTTGAGTGGATAAATGTTAACATTGCCTTCATATATTGTGTTTGAATCGATTCTTCGCAAAACATAGTTTTTTCTGTGAGATGATTCATTTTTGATGTCAAAAGACGCCATATTCTAGAAACTAATTCAATACAATATAATTCAAAACCTGTTTCAGTACCAGTTAATCCACAAATTTCTATGATGCTTTCAGTTATTGATATATCAATCGATTCTTCAGTATTTAAATATATGAATGGAAAATGGGAATCGAACACTTTGCTTATATTATTAAAGTAAAAATTATCGAAGATTGTTAATTCAAAAAAACTAATGGGAAATACTAAACCTGCGAGTATAGTTCCTTCTTGCAATGCTCTAACACTATGTAATTTACCAGAAGGAACATAGATTCCTTCCCCATGATGTAAAGTGACGGTTGTTGTGTTTTTTTCACTAGAGAAAATAATATATTCAACACTTCCTTTTAAAACAACTGAAAACTCCACTTCTTCATGCCAATGACATTCCCATGTTCTATTAAAATAGTCATCAAAATGATCTACACATGTTGTCACAGGGATATATTGATTTCTATGGGAAATTCTTTCTCTTAAATCGTTTTGTAATTCTAGCATTTTCACTTCCATTTAAAACCTACTCCTAAATTAAATTATTGTTGAAAAGAAATAATTGGTACTATTTTACCATATAAACATCTGATTTTATCTTATTTTAATTGCATTGTGGATGTATAATGCCTTAGTCGGATAAAAAAGTATTCATTTTTGTGAAATACTAAAATTTATTTTTTTGAATGAATATGAACTAGTTGATTTAATATTTAGAAAAAGGAGAAATTGGTAAAATGAATAATAAGGAAAAATATCATGATTTACTAAATAGCGGAGAAATATATGACAGTGTAGATAGTGAATTAATTGAATATCAGGGAGAACTTGTGAAAAAAATAAGTGAGTTTAATCATACTTCAGAAACACCTGAAGGACATAAAAAGAGAGAAAAGATATTGAGAGAAGTGCTTGGAACATATAATGAAGGGTTATACATTATTCCTCCAATTTTTGCAAACTGTGGATTGAGGAATGTACATGTTGGTACAGACGTAGTTATTAATTTTAATGCGAATTTTGTAGACGATGGTGATATTTTTATTGGTGATGATTGTATGATTGGTCCTAATGTTTCTATAGCAACTGCAGTCCATCCTGTTTCCCCGAAGTTAAGAAAACACAAGCTCCAGTTTAACAAGCCAGTTCATATTGGCAATAATGTTTGGATCGGTGCTGCAGCGACTATTCTTCCTGGTGTAACAATCGGGGACAACTCGATTGTAGGAGCAGGAAGTGTTGTAACACGTGATGTAGAACCAGATAGCATTGTTGTTGGATCTCCCGCAAAATTGTTAAGGAAGATAAATGCTGAGGATGATATATTCTATGATGGCAGCAAAAAAATTCCTAAAGAAATCCTAGATAAATATCTATAGTGCTTATAGTTGAAAATTGATCAGTCACAGGGAATAAAACGATTGGAGGAAAGATTATGAAGAACAACGATAATGATGATATTAGGATAATAAATGCTTCTGAGAATAATTTGAAACATGTAGATATCACTATACCAAAAAATAAATTAGTAGTTTTTGCAGGTGTCTCAGGCTCTGGAAAAAGTTCTTTAGTTTTTGATACGATAGCAAAAGAAAGTAGTCGCCAATGGCAGGCTGCCTATCCTTTGTATGTTCGTAATAAAATGAAAAATTATGAAAGACCGAATGTTGAAGGGATATATAATCTAACTCCCTCAATAGTCGTAGATCAAAAATCTTTAGGACATAATGGTCGATCGACCGTAGGAACAGCTGTAGATGTTTCTCCGTTATTAAGACTACTATTTTCGCGTGTAGGAAATCCAAGCGCAGGAGGGTCTATGGCATACTCCACCAATCATCCTACAGGTGCATGTCCTAAATGTTCTGGTATAGGTAAAGAATTGGATATAAACGTTGAAAGTTTGTTTGACAAAACAAAAAGTTTGCATGAAGGGGCAATACGATTCAGTCAGTTTTCTTCAGGATGGCAAAGCCACTTATATCAAAATAATCCTCTATTAGATCCTGACAAATTGGTGAAATTTTTTTCAAAAGAAGAGTTGGATATATTATACTATGGATCAAATGATCCTATCAAAATTGAAATAAGATCTAATAATTCTGGACGAATCGACAAAGTTGATTATGAGGGTGTAGTCCCTCGCTTTCAAAGGCTTTATGTAAATAGGGATATTTCAAAATTGAAGAAAAACTTGCAGATAGAAATTGCTGAACATGTTTATGAAAAGACATGCTCAGTTTGTAATGGGACGGGATTAAATCCTAATGCACTGGTATCTAAAATTAATGGGTATAATATAATTGATTTTATGAATGTGACGATTTCAGAATTATTGCCTTTGATGAAAAAAATTGAGAATCCTATAGGAACTTCAATCGTGCAACAACTTATTCCTACGTTGACTCAAATGATTGACGTTGGGATAGGCTATCTTTCGTTATCAAGAATGACTAATACATTGTCTGGGGGGGAGTTACAACGAATAAAAATTGTTCGTAATTTTGGAAGTAGCTTGAATAATATAACGTATATATTTGATGAGCCAACAGCAGGACTACACCCCTTTGATGCAGAAAAGATTGGGAATTTACTTGTTGATCTTAGAGATAAAAAAAATAATGTCCTTATAGTCGAACATAGTCAACAGATGCTAGCTCTTGCTGATCATATTGTTGAATTAGGACCAGAGGCAGGTATAAAAGGAGGGCAAGTTGTGTTCGAAGGGAATCTACTGAGTTTAAAAAAATCGAATACCTCTGTAGGAAGTGCTCTTCGACAAACAATAGAACTGAATGAAAATCCGTTACCATGGAGTACAGGATATGAAATTTTAAATGCAAGTCAAAATAACCTGAAAAATATAGATGTTACTATTCCTAAAGAAATAATGACCGCAGTAACAGGTGTCGCCGGTTCGGGCAAGTCTTCTTTGATTAGACAAGAATTTGTTAAACGCTATCCTGAGGCAATAGTGATTGATCAAAAACCCATTGGAACTTCTATTCGTTCCACTCCGGCAACATATACTGGTGTGATGGACGAAATAAGAAATCTATTTGCAAAAAAAAATCACGTTTCAGCAAGTTGGTTCAGCTTCAACTCTAAAGGGGCTTGTCAAATATGTAAGGGAAAAGGAACGATTTCTTACGATATGGCATTTGCTGATTCGGTCACTGTAGTGTGTGAAGAATGCAAGGGCAATCGTTATAATAGTAAAGCGTTGAATTACAAATTTAATGGTAAAAGTATTGTTGAAGTGATGGATTTGACAATTATTGAAGCAATATCTTTCTTTCAATCAGAAAAGATAAACGATTTGCTCAATAGCTTAATTAATGTAGGACTTGGCTATTTAACGTTAGGTCAACCTACTAGTACATTATCTGGAGGAGAAGTTCAAAGAGTAAAACTTGCTAGTGAACTTCATAAAAAAGGAAATATTTACGTATTAGATGAACCCAGCACGGGTTTACATCATAAAGATATACAAAAACTGCTCAGCTTATTAAGAAAATTAGTGAATCAAATTAATACAGTTATTCTTGTCGAACATAGACTAGAGTTGATAGCTGCGTGTGACTGGATAATTGACCTAGGCCCTGGTGGAGGAAACGACGGCGGAAACATTCTCTTCAGTGGAATTCCTACCGATATTGTAGATTGCCATGAGTCAAAAACTGGCAGGTATCTAAAAAAAGAAATATTAATTTAAAAAGACCGTACATGATACCCTTTGAAATTTTACCAAAAATAGGGACCGGAAACCTGTAGTTTTTGGTTCTTATTTTTTTGTAATGTTAGTTTCTTACTAATGATTAAGCGGATTATAAATACATAGTTTTTTTCGATATCAATTCTGTTATAAATAGATATTCAGGAAAAAAGTCTATTAAGTAATTTCGTGTATTTACCTTTTAGGAGGTCGGGACAGAGGTATTCAGCCTTATTTCCGAAGAGGTTACTTCTGTTCTCGCCGTTTATTCGGTTTTAGTTGGTGGGAGAGAACTAATGTCCCACTCTCTTTTTGATTCTCCATTCCACAGCTCTTTCAGTAACCCAAATAATTAGGTCAGAAAGTCCCATTTATAGAGGTCAACAGAGTATACCCTGTTAGTTTTTAATTAAAATTTTCCCCTCTTTAATTTGTATAGAATGCTAGAACTTATAAGGATGATTCTTTATAAGTTCTTTTTTTGTTTAAAAATTTAACAATATGAAATAAATGTACACTCGGTTCGTTTTTGTAAACCTCAAGGGAATCTAATTTTGTTAAATTATTAATTGTTCTGAGGCGTTGGTTTATTTGAAACGGAGGCGAACGATGAAAAGGAAAACTTTAATAGTAATGATTCTGGTGGGATTAAGTATTCCAGCCAATATAAGTTATGCGGTTGAAAATGAAGTTTTATTTGAAGATACAATTGATAGTGAAGTACTTGATGAAATACAAGATGATCAATTAGAGGATATTGAATCATCTGTGGAGATAGACGCTGAATCAGGGTTAGAGGAAGCTTCGGAGGAAGTAAAAGAGTCTGATGAGTCGACAGTCTCTGAATCAGTAGATCAAGAAGAAGTAAAAGAAAGTTCAATAGAAGTTATAAAGACACAAAATAAAGAAGCAGAGGTAATTGCTTCAGGTCAAAATGGAACTGGATTTACTTGGACTCTGTACGAAGATGGGGTACTTGTCTGTGGGGGAGGAACATGGTCAGGATCTTTTTCTGCATGGTACTCTTGGCGAAGTCAAATAACTAAAGTCATTATTACTGACGAAATAGATCCGCCCAACAATAGTGACGGATTTAGTACGATGTTTTATAACTGTAGCAATTTAATAGCAGTCGAAGGATTGGAAAAATTAAAAACAGGGAATGCAAAGTCTTTTGCTTTGATGTTTTATAACTGTGAAAGATTAGAAACGATAGATTTATCTAGTTTCGATACTAGTAGTTCAACAAGTTTTGCTTCTATGTTTGAAAATTGTGTGAAATTAGAAAAAATTGATTGTTCTAAATTTAAAACCACTAATTCAATTAATTTTAGTAAAATGTTTGCATTTTGTAGAAATGTTAAAGAGTTGGACGTAGCTAATTTCGATGTGAGTAAGGCAATAAATTTATCAGGAATGTTTCAAGGCTGTAATTCTATAAGTTCAATAGATGTAAGCAAATTCAACACTGAAAATACTACTAATTTTAGTTCAATGTTTATAGGTTATAAAGGAACTCAACTGGATGTTTCAAACTTTAATACTGAAAAAGCAACTGATATGAGTTTTATGTTTCAAAATGTGTCTAATATTGCTGAATTAGATGTTTCAAACTTTCAAATGAAAAACGTTAAAAATATGGAGTATATGTTTTCAGCAATGACTAGTTTAACAAACTTGAACTTACAAGGATTTGATGTTTCAAATGTAGAAAAAATTTCTGCGTGCTTTTCTGGATTAGCTAGCATTGAAAGATTAGATCTATCTCATTTTGTGACAAACAATTTGCGAGAAGCAGAGTATGTATTTAGAAATATGACGAATTTAAAAGAATTAAATATTGATAATTGGATTATACCGTCTAATGTTTCAGTTTATAAATTCTTTGAAGGTACCTTATCTACCAAAATTACGATTGGTTCTAGAGTAACATTAAATCCCCTTATGTATATGCCCGATCTTAGTAGAGGATACGTATGGGCAGACACAAATGATGAAATAATAGATAGTGATCAATTAGTTGCTTTTCATAATAAAAATGGAGTAAGCAACACCTATCGAATCGAAGAGTTGCATACCTTGACATTTGATACGATAGGAGGGTCAGAAGTTGATAGTCAAAGAAGTATTATCGGTAAAAATTGGATTGTTCCTGATATACCAGAAAAGAAGGGATATATATTTGACTATTGGTCGACAGACAAAGATGGAGAAAATCCATATGATTTCAAAACTCCTATCTCCAGCTCACTCATATTGTATGCACAATATACTCCAGCCTATACCGTGAGCATACCAGCAACTATAAATCTAAACGAAACTAATCAATTAAAGGTAGTTGCGGAAAATTATGTGGAAGCAAAGACTTTGATCATTTCAACAGATGAAAAAGTGTCATTAAGAAATATACACGATAGTACACGGATACTTGAGAAGGAGATTACTAAAGAAAAAGAATATCCTGAATCAACTAATGTATTAGAAGTAGCAGGTATAAAAAAGGAAGAAAATACTTTATACATTCAGCAAGCTGAAGAAAAAGAATTAGCAGGAACCTACGAAGGGATTTTAAATTTCACCATAGATTTTTATTAGGAGTAAGTACATGAATGAAACTAAAAAAATACTTTATACATTTTGTTTGGTTGTTATTTGTAATCTGATTGCATTAATTATAGGGATTCAGATAAGGAAAGTGGGGTTATAGAATTGTAATAGAGGTAAAAAACTATAATAGAACGAAAATCAAATCAGAAAAAAAGGAGAATATTTATGATTAAAAAAATTATTACAGGATTTACAGTGCTAGCGTCTTTAAGTCTATTTAGTGGCATCGTACAAGCAGATGACCAAACTGAAGTGGAATACGAGGTTGGAAGTGAGTATGTTATTTCAATACCTTCTAAGGTTGTTTTAGATAATTTTGGATCTGTGCCATTAACAATCAACTCTGTTTCTCACAATTTGAGTCCAATGAAATTAGTTTCAATTTCGTTAACTGATGGTTTAATTGATGCAAGAGAAATTGAACTTAAAAGATTCATTGATCCTACAACAACTATAAATGCTTATGTTACTTTAGATGGAAATGCACTACCAGTTAATAATACTCTCAGAACTTATGACTATACAGCTGGACAAACAGAAGAACTAGCAAGGTTAGAACTAGGTATCCTTGGTTCGCCAAATACATTTAAAGCTGGTACTTATTCTACTATATTAACATTTACATCTGAGATGACTGACAAAGTGATTGGTTAATCAAGAAATATATTTGGAATGTAACGTGGGGGGGATATTTAGATGCGGGCAATCAAGTTTGTTTTGTACTTATGATGCAGACAATTAAAAACTAGCTGTGGTTACTTTATATGGAAATAAAATGTTCAATGTATCTAAAGATTAAAAATTGTATGTTTCTTGATGTTCAAAAAAGTCCAACAGGGTGTGCCCTGTTGGACTTTCTATTTAGCTATTGAACACTTAAATTAGAAAATGACATCGAAGTTGAGCAAGAAAAATAAAAGGTAAGGGTCGAAAATCTTTAAGTGGTTGATCCTTACCTGTTATTTTTCTTGCACGCTAATTATTCTCTCGCATTCATTCTGATGAATTCGTGATCTTATTTCTTTTCAGGATTTATTTTCTAAATATGCATAATGAGGTGAAAATTGTGATTTTTAATATTAAATAAATTGTTATAAGATAATGATTGTAAAGAAGGCTGGAAGATATGACTTTTTTTTCACTAAAAATTATTAAAAACAGTCGTTTTTGAGATAAATCTTAGAGGAGGAGGAAAGATGCGAAAAACTATTGGTCTTATGATTGGTCTAATGTCCCTAATAATAGCGATACAATTTCCGCTGCAGGTGTATGGTACACAGGTCCGATCCGTCGAGTCAGAAGGATCTATTGGATTTACAGGTACCTATGAACCGATCGGACCACCAGATCCCCCCCCTAGCACTAGCCCGCAAAAGCCAGGAGGCACTTTGCCGAAAACCAATATGACCGATAGCTCACTCGGAATGTGGATCGGAAGTTTCTTAGTGGCAGGCGTTTTATTAGTCGTAGGGAGTAAAAAAAGAAAAGCAATATCCAAAAATTAATTTAAAGAAAGCAGGAATTTAAGTATGAAATTTATTCGTTTAGCAACTGTAGCCGCATTATCAACAACGATTTTCGCAGGAGGAGTACAAGTCTTTGCTGAAGATACAGACCAAGATTCAAAAGAAGTACGTAAAACAACAACGACCGGTCAGGTCACCTTCACTCCAAATATTGAAGACACAGTAGTAGAACCTGATCCGGAAGGTCCAGAGGTGACGATTCCACCAATTCCTGGTACAGGACCACTAACTATTGCAACAGTTCCAACAATGAACTTTGGGACTAAAGTTATCTCAACTACTGATGAACATTACAACATGATTGCGGAAATGCAACAGAAAGTCGGAACAACAGGCGAAGAAAATATGATTCCTTATATTAGTATGGCACAAGTTCAAGACACCCGCGGTACCAATGAAGGATGGGAACTGAGCGTGAGTTTAAGTGAATTTCAAGCAGAAACTGATACTCTAAATCGTGTGTTAAAAGGCGCCCAAATCACGTTATTCGATCCTTCTCTTCGTTACAGTGTGAATGATGTAGATCAGGAACCAACGATTCACGCAAGTGGTTTAGAGTTGATTCCAAATGAAGATGCCGTGCCGATCATGACGGCTGCTAACCGAAAGGGTGGTGGAACTTCTTCCGTTGTTTGGGGAGATCATGATACGCTCGCAAAACAAGTTGAAGATGGAGTAGATGTCGTCGAAAATAAGGCGATCCAATTGTTTGTTCCTGGCTCGACTGCCAAAGATGCAGTAACGTATACCTCTACATTGACATGGGAATTAGAACTAACACCAGATAATGAGGCACCTGAAGAGGTTTAAGAAGTAACCATTCTTATTTCTATGTTCTATTAGTCACTGGCAGCGTTACAGATTTCTGTGACGCTGCTTTTTTAGAAAGGATTATGACAAATGATACACAAACAAACGATGCAAAAAAGTCTATGGTTGCTTATAGTGGTGCTCTTCTTTTTCTTGCCACATCCGACGGTCCAGGCCGAAGAAGCTGGTTTAAATACGTACGTTACCCCTCTTTTTCCAGAGAGCCAAGTGGATGAAAGCAAAGGATACTATGAGTTATTGCTCTCACCCGGGCAAAAAGAGACTTTGCGAGTAGAAGTCGGCAATTCCAGTTCAGAACCAATCAACGTTCAGGTGACACCACATACAGCTTATACGAATACTTTGGGGAATGTCGAGTATGGCAAAGATGCCGAAGAAGTGGATCCAACCTTACCCTACTCTTTGGATGAGTTGATGACTCCTTCGGAGGTCATTACTGTAGCGGAAAATGAAACAAAGGTCATAGACATTCCTTTACAGATGCCTAAAGACCCCTTTGAAGGGTATTTAGCTGGCGGTTTACGAATCGCCGAAGTAAAAGAAGAGGAAGATAGTGATGTTCCAGAAGGAGAAGGCGTAGCTATCAAGAATGAATTTGCCCATGTGGTAGGTGTGGTCGTCAGTAATACCCGAGACTCGGTACAACCGGAGTTGGAACTATTAGATGTGTTTGCGGATCAATTGAACTATCGCAATGTGATCAGTGCCACGCTACAAAACTTTACGCCCACTTTTGTCAATCAATTGGCGGTGGAAGCTACCGTGAAACGAGCAGGGGAGAACGAGGTGCTCTATAAGGCTGAGAAAGAAATGATGCAGATGGCCCCAAATTCTAATTTCAACTTCCCGATTTCTTTAGAAGGTGACCGTTTTCGAAGTGGGAACTATGTCCTAGAATTAACAGCTACATCGGGAGAGAATGAATGGTCATGGACGCGTGAATTTACGATTGAAGCCGATGAAGCCCGCAAGTTAAATAGAGAAGACGTAATGATTGATTCTGGTGTCAATTGGTGGATGATCGGTGCGATTATTTTGCTCATTTTAATGCTTGGGCTTGTTCTTTACCTGATGTGGCAAAAGAAAAGAGCACGTGAAAGTGAAAAAGAATTATAAGTATACAAATTTTCCTCGTATAGAGATAGAAAGGAAATGTCGTAATGAAAAATAAACTCTTCCATCTTTTGAATGTTATTAGTATAGGATTACTATTTATTCAAGTACTCATTTTTCCAGTTGCATCCGTCAGTTTATCTTCAGTAAATGCAATCGATATTCAAGAAGATCAAACCACACTAGATGGCTTTAGTGAAGAAGTTCTCCCTAATATTCCTGAGTTGATAGAAATTGAAGATTTACCTCTTTCTTTTTCGACTATTGATTCAACTATTGTAGGCAAAGTTGGAGAAAATATCATTCTCTCATTTCATGCAAATAAAAAAATAAATGAAGCAACCGTAAAATTGTCTGAAGAAGCTAGGATTGTTGAAGAAGATATGCCAGTAGGCGTTACGATCGAAGAATCCAAGAAAGAAAATTACTGGATAATTCATTCTGAAAAAATACAAGAAACATTCATTTTTCCGGTGGTATTCGAAGAAGCAGGAAGGTATGAAGCCGTCATCGATGAAGCAAAAGTACAAATTTATATACAGCCAGTGGAAACAATATTAACGGATGAACATGGAAAAACTAATGTAGATAAAGATGAATCAACTGAAGCCAAAGAAAGTACAGAAAATAAACATACAGCTACAGATGATGAAGTTGAAATTGACAAGGCTGTTTCCTATATTTCTCCTGAAGAAGGAATAGCTGAGGTAACTAACTGGACAGACTTTGGCCGGGCTTTAGGTACGCCTTCTATTACGACAATAGAAGTGACAAAAGACTTTGAAGTTCCAGCAAACTCCACTGTATCGGGATTTATTACTGGCGTAGGTTCTAATCCATCAGGAACTGCACAATTTGTTTATTTAACACCTGCAAATAGTTCGAGAAAATTAGTAGTGAATGGGAATGGACATCATATAGATTTTGGCTCAGTGTCACTTGTTCCGATGGGAGCTACCCATAATGCACAATCACCATGGGATATCACTTTTAACGATGCGACTATTTATTCAGGTAACTGGTGGGGATTTTGGTCAGTTCAGCAAGGACTCACGTTGGCACAGCAACAGATCTCCAGAATAGCGTTGAAAGATGTGTCTGTTGTGGGTAATCAAATGCTTGCACCGTATTATACCCATGTAGATCTGTATGGTAAAATTAATAACCATGTAGTAGCAAGCTATAATTCACCTTTTAGAACGAACTTTGCTGTGAATACTCCCAATTCTATAAATATTGAGTCACGCAGTTTAACAATTAAAGAAGATGCTGTTGTCAATTTTTCTACTTTAAACTCTGGTAATGTCGTAATTGGCGTAGGTAACCAGTCAGGTAGTCTTACACTTGAAAAAAATGCTACCTTCAACCTAGAATCAAACGGTACAGTAGCCAGTGCGAATGCGAATGCGCAGACTGGATCCAGCATTGATATTGCAAATGGAAATTTAATAATGAATGAAGGATCAGCAATCAATATTGATACGACTCGGAATTTTGCAGCACTAACTTTGCGTAGTACTACCTCTACTTTAGAGGTTAATGATGGGGCAAAATTCAATATTGAATCTACGAATCACAGTTTCACAGGTAATGGAGTCAATCGTAACTTAGTTTCTATGAATGCGGGAAGTTCGCTTTTAGTGGGATCAGATGCTGAACTTAATATAAATGCTGAAGGTCGGGGAAGTGCATCTTCTAGCATCATTTATGTCGCAGGTGCTGCTAACTTTAAAATTGCTAAAGATGGATCCATGGACATAAAAAGTGACAGTAATTCAATCAATCAAAATTTACTATTTTTTGCTTCGGCAAATTCAAAATTTGAATTTTCTGATGCAAAAAAGGTTAATTTAGAACGGACAAACCAGATCTCAGGTTCTGTAACTAATGGACTGATTAATATTACAGGAAGTACAGGGCAATTGGATATTGATGTTCAATCTGTTAAGCAATGGAATAGAGATAATTTTACAGAAGAACCCGATTATTTTTGGACCCCTATTTTTAATTTAATTCTTCGTTACAATACGATAAATCCAACAATCACGAATGTTTCTTCTATCTTTCAAGAGACGATGACTAGCTTCAATGAAGCTTTCACTACACGTAACGTTCAGAGAATACTCTTTGAAAAAATACCAGATGTGGAGATAACTATTGACCCTCTAACAGAAGACGCATTGGAAGTAAATTCTTATACTATTACCGGCAAGGCTTCTCCGCACAGTGTAATACGGTTCTCTGGTGATCCAGCAATACCAGATGGTGAAATTCCATCACCAAATTTTTCGGAAACCGATAAATATCATGTGACTACTGATGAAAATGGAGACTATTTATATGAGTTACCTAAAGATTCACTATTCACTGAAGGAAACGAAGTGACGGCTTATGCCTACCTAAATGGAAAATCTGCTAATGCAAGTACGATTGTTGAAAAATCGAGAAGACCACCTAATCCTAAGGATCCGATGAATCCCGAAATTGAAGTCGATCCAGAAAATAAACCTGAGCTCGAAGAAGAACAAGGTTTATTAAGCATTGATTTTGCTTCTCAATTCACATTTGGTCAACAAGCGATCTCTACGAGAACGAAGCGGTATTATGCGCAACCGCAACGCTTGTTAAATCCTGATGGAACCGTTAATGAGGCTGAAGAGCGACCAAATTATATCCAGATCAGTGATCGACGGCCAGAAGAGGAACGTCACGGCTGGCAATTAGCAGTTACGCAAAACAGTCAATTTACGGATCTACAGGAAAATGAACTAAGAGGGGCACGTTTGTTTTTAACTAACCAACAATTGGAGTCTATGCACGGAAGTGAAGAGCCGATGTTGTATAATCAAGGCGGTGTCACCTTAATTCCAGGAGAAAAGACTGAACTTTTGACCGCGCTTGACGGCCAAGGGTTAGGTACCTGGATCTATCGGTTTGGTGACGGTGAAAGTGCAAGCGAAAGCGTGGCACTTGAAGTCCCTCCAACCGCGAATCCAAGAGCAAGCACATATGAAACAACACTCACTTGGGAACTAAGTGTAGTTCCCGACAATTAGTCACAAGAAAGAGAAGGGCTGCGGCTCTTTTCTTTTTCTTCTTAGAAAGGAGAGATAAAATATGCACATTTTATTTGATCATTTAGTCATGGCGGATAAGACTAAACGCTGGTTGGTCTTATTGGCAACGTTAGAAGAAGAGGAACACGTTATCGCCCACACCTTAGTTGAGCAAACTGGTTTTGGGCGACGGACGATTATTGAGGACATAAAGGAGATCAAGGACTACTTTGGTGAGAGGATCCATTTGATCGGTGATGAGAAGGGCTATCACTTTTCCTTTCTTAACCCTAAAGGGTATTATAAGGAGAAACAAGCGTTACTGGATAAAGAGAAACTTTTTCTCTTGGTGGATCAGTTGGCTGCGGGAAAGTGTTTAGACAATCAACAGTGGGTGGCACATCTTGATGTTTCGAGTACAAGCTTTCAACGGATGAAACGACAGCTTCAAACGTTATTAACGAACTATTATGGGATAAAAATTGAATCTAAAACCAATCAACTATGGGGGGAAGAAGCGGAGATTCGCCAATTTCTTTATGATTTTTATTTCACCTTACCATTGTATCCCAGGTTTCTTTCAGAACATATTCAGGACCTATATCAGGAGAAAGTGGTGATTCGAGAAGGACCTTGGCACCTAGACCAAACTTTGTTTAATCAATGGCTGCGAATAGCCAAGCAACGGGTTGACCAGGGACATTGCTTACATGAAAAAGTGGCATATAAACAAGTTCAGACGACTCTAACCCAGGCTTTGGATCAACAGGTCAGTGTGGCTCTTCCAGGATCAGAAAAAGCCGCGTTGTTCCTCCTCTCATTAGATGAACGCCAGTTTCTGAACCCTATGACACAACAAGTATTTATCCACACATTTTCACCTGTGAGTGAGTATGAGTTACCAATGCGTGAGACCGAAGGTCTGACTTATGGTTTTTTCGAAACACTCCTCTTTTTAATGGAGGCCTTTTTCCAGTTGCCTACACTTGAAGCACCAGCACAAGTGCCGTATGCAAGCCGTGAGAAACCGTCTCCTTTAGACGCACTCATGAAACGTTTTTTAGCCGAGAAGAAAAAATATAGCCAGACGATTTATGTTTCCTATCAGCTAGTAGGCCCACGTGCTTTGACACGATGGATCAAACAGGAAGTTGAAACGATTTTAAAAAAATCTGGCTTACAGGCGGTTGAAGCTGCCCAAATGAATCCGCTCGGACTAGTACGCTATGTACAAATCGTGAATCAACCACAAGCTAGAAACGCTCGTGCAACGATTGAACTTCCCTACGTACCTAGCAAGGAGAAAATCGCTGAAGTGCTCTCTGTATTTTCTGAGTCAAGATGATTTAACGGTCAGGAAAGATAAATATTTGAAAAAGTGAGGAGGAAAAAAGTTGCGTGAGTTTCAGATGGCTTTTATTACCAGCGCAGAGGTCAAGCGATGGATGCAGGTGTTAAGTGTGATGGAACAAGAACGGCGTTTTACGATTGGAGAGCTGAGTGAACAACTAGCTATTTCACAACGTACCTTAATAAAAGATATTCAAACATTCAAAAAATATTTTGGTACAAGCATCGAATTACGTTCGAATTACAGTGGGTATCATTTTGAAGAACGAAATCGTAGTGACTACCAAGAGAAAAAAGAACAACTGTTGGAAAACGAAGTGCTATTTGAAATCGTGGGAAATGTTTTTTGTGGAAAAGATTTTACAATAGCTGACTTAGCTCACCAATACAGTTACGCAGAGAGTACTTTACGAAGGTTTTTTTTAAGAATCCGACCGGTATTAGCTGAGTATGAGTTAACATTGGCTTTTAATCCAGTCAATTTTTTAGGGGAAGAAGTCAATATCCGAAAGTTCTTTTTTGATTTTTATTATAGCAGTGAACAGACTCCGTATACAATCCGTCCGCCAGAAAGCTTACATACGTTGGTCTTGAATGAACTGTCTGGTAAATTGGGGAAGTATGAATTGGGTACAGGAATCACGATTTCAGCCTTTTATTACCATCTTTATATCGCAATGGTCCGAGTCCATCAAAACCATTTTGTGTCCTTACCTGAATGGCTAAAAGCAAGCATTTATCAAGAAAAAGATTTTCAGTTGCTTTATTCTTTACAAGAAAGGATCAAAGAGGAATATGAGATTTATCTACCAAAAGAAGAATTTGCTTGGATCCATTTATTGATTATTTCCAAACGGACGATTCATCGTGTGGACCAAGAACAAACTTTTAACCAACGATTCAGCCACTGGAAGGATCTTCAGTTTATCGTGTCAGATTACCTTTCTGACCCTTTCTTTGAACAGTGGGATACGAATACTCTAGGACAGTTTATGACCTCTTTTTTCATTTCGCGTTTGATGAATGAAGCAGTGGGTCCGGTGTTGAACAAAGAGCTAGAAGAAATCCATTGGATGGTGAAGAAAAGCGATAAACAGATTTATGAGGCCCATAAACAATTCCTCTTAAAACACGCCCAAGTACTCAGTTTTTCTGCCCAATATTTTGAAGATATCGTGGTGAGTTTTACGACATATATGAACTTATTGTTCCACTATTACCAACCGGTCAAAAAAGTTTTATTTTTATTAGAAGGTGACTACTTAATAGTTCAATCGATTCGAATGCAGGCACGTGTACTATTAGGAGAATATCATAAGCTGTGTTTATGCAGCTTCAAGAATTGACGCCGGAACGTTTAAATGATGTGCATGTTGATTTGATTGTAACGAACTATCGACCGTATCTTTTGGATTTCGCTCTTGACACGGATCATATTCTTATGAGCAGTATTCCTACGGCGCAAGATTGGGCAAGAGTCAAGCATCAGTTGAATCCACTGATCGATCAGGAAACATTTTAAAAGAAGGAATGAAAAAAATGACGACATTTTTTACAAAAAAAGCGTATCTGGAGGGCTTTAAAAGTATCTTTGAAGAGGCTGAAAAGCGAGCAAGTGAAGACCTAAAGGTCTATTTAAACACCCAGATCCAACAATTGGAGACCTTAGTGAGTCAGATCTGTCAGGAAAATTTTTGGGAAATATTTCCGGAGATCTTAGGAATCGATGCCAAGATGAGGCTATTAGCAGATTTGCTCAACTTTGATAATTTTCTAGATGTGAAAGAAATACTTAGAATCGTTGAAAGTGACTATCTCACCTACTTCAAAGAATTATGTGGGTACGATCGCAGTAAGGAACCGAATCACTCCATGATTTTCAATGTAGTATAATAGATCGATGGCCTGATTGGAGTAACTTAAATGCGTAGACTCTTATTTTGGTAAGAATTTTTTCATTGGTTAATGATTATTTGTTTTTATATAGTCATTCTTATTGTTGATTTCATGTTTAATTCTATAAACTGTTTGTCTAGTAATATTGTAGTTTTTTGAAATTGTTGAAATAGCAACACCCTTATTCAGATCCTCAACGATGCTTTTATAAACAAGGCGACGTTGGGGATCTTTTGTGTCTGCACTATATAATTTAGGTCGCCCTTTGTAAACACCGTTTGCTTTAGCAATCTTAATTCCTTGTGCCTGACGTCATTTAGATTCTGTACGTTCCTGCTCGGCAATCATGGCAAGAATCTGAATGATTAAATCCTTAATGAACTTATCTAGGAGAGGATTACTAATTGATTCAGCCATGATAGGTAGACTAGTAATGATCAGTCGGATGTTATTATTTTTTAGGTAATTAACTGAAGCAATAATTTCATTATAATCTCTTCCTAATCGATCAATAGCCTCTCAATAAAAGTATCTTGTTCACGTACAAAATCTAAAGCTTTTTGAAAAGCTGGTCTTTCTGAAATTGTGGCTCCTGATTGTTTCTCAATAAAAATTTTTTCTGCTCCAAATTGTTTCATTTCTTCAATTTGGCGTTGTTCATTTTGATCAAGGGAAGAGACACGAATGTATGCAACTTTCAATTTTTCACCTACTTTCTCGAACTATTTAAAATACACCCTAATAATTCATCATCTACACCAATGAAAGTTTTTTCATGTGTCTATGAAAAAGAAGGATTACATTTTTCTGTGTTAGATATACTATACTTTATTGAAAGAACGAGAATATAGTAATTGGCACCCAAGGTATTAAACAAAAAAATCACAGATTAGCTGATTATTATATTAAAGGACTAAGTTAACTACCAAATAATTTAGTTGAATGAAAACAGAGAGAAAGTTTAAACATATTGATAATGAAACTTAAGTAGAAGATATGGTCAATTTAGAAACAAAATCAATAATGTATTATCTCATTTTATAAATTAAATAATTTGCTGTGTATTTATGGTTAAAATCGTTGTATTAATTTTAGATAAGTTAGTGAAGTGTTAGTTAAAATCTTCCATGCTTAAGAAGATTCGCCAGGGGGAAACATAATGATTAGTAAGAAAGAAGAAAAAAAATTAATCGCAGAAATCGATAAAAAAAGAACTGAGTACATGAAGAGTAAAAGGTATGGTAAAGATATATGTGAATTATTCCTTCAAAATTTTAATTTTAAAGGAAATACGTTAGATAAATTAGATGTTCAAAAAGAAATATTTCCACTCGTAAAACAGGTTATTGAATCTTACCCAGAAGAACTTCAACATCGTAATATTGATTTAATAAAGTCTTCTTTAGATCGAAGCTATTATGCTTCCCAAAATGCTACTCTTTTATCTCATTATACTGAACAACTTATCAATCATAATGATGATAGTTTCTTAGTAGTGCCAACTGGTTTTAGAACTGGAACTGGAGCGCATGAAGTGTCATGCATCATAAAAAAAAACGATGAAAAAATTCAAGTGGAAATATTTGACAAAGCGGGTGTTTCTCCTCCTGAACGTCTTGAAAAAGCAAATGAAATTCTCGATAATTATGGAAGAAATTATATTGTAAGCAATTATTTCTATAAAATAGATAATACTCCTGATGGAATTAATTCAATGGCTAAAGCTATTGCAAGTGGGTTTACAGATAGAGGATTTAAACCTTCTGATATAAAATATCAACCGTTACACTTTCTTAGTAAAATAGCAAAGAGCGAGCATTATGGACGCAATGTTACATCAAGCCAATATATACAAGGGAACTGTTTAATGAAAGAGGTAGTAGCTTCACTAAAAAGAGTACTCTCAGAAAAAAGTTCTCCAGGGCAGCTGATCTTTGCGACTGATAAACAAGGTAGAACGGATTCTTTAAACGGTATTCTTACAGAAGTTGCTTGTTTCCGGTTAGAAAAAATGGGGTATGGAACTGATATCAGCAACTATTTAAGAGATCAATATAAAATGTATTGTTATTTAAAAGATGATAGAAAAAACTATCCAGAAGACATTAAAGTTATGAGGAAGATAGAAAATGGTAAAATATTAAATAAACATTTCACTAATAGCATTCCAGAATTTAAAAGAGTAGCTTCTTATAAGATTGAAGTATCACTCAATGATAACAATAAAAAAAAGAGTCTTTTTAGTAGATTTAAAAAGTTTATAAAATTAGAAGGAAAGAAAGTTCGAGTCAATCATTTGACTAAGGAAGAAATATCGGTGATACGATTAAACGTTAACGATATTAGAAAAAATGTAGAAAAAGATAAAGAAAAAATAAGTAGGAATTTTAATAACATTAAAGAGAAAGCTTTAACTATGTCAATGTTTATAGAGCCAAACGTCTCCAGAGGATCAGTTAGAAATTCTTCGGTAAAAAATCATAATGTACGAGAATAATATATCAAGAGGTTGAAATAAGTCACCTTTAAATTTGTTGTACTCTATTGAGAGATCAAAAATATACCAAAATTTTTTTATGTCTCTACAAGTCCATTAAAGAATTCTCATATATTTTTTTGCCCGTTGCTTTGTATCCTCCACTTAAAAGAGAAGTAATATCTGGATCAAGAAAACATTCCAGATAATCAATTCGATCGATATTTTCAGCAATAAGAATGCCTTTTTCTATTTGGAAAAGAGTTTAGATGGTCTGAAATCTAGTTATTCAATCAAGAATTAGTGAATGAATAAGGTGTAAATTTGTGTAAATCGCAGGAAGATATTGTGTGAGTATAATTGAGTTTACTCAAAACTGAAAGTTAAAAAGTTTATAATGTTTATTGTTTACCCTTACCGTTTATTTTTGTTTCTATATTCTAGATCCTCCAAGTATTGATCCTAAAAAGCAACAGCAACAGCTTTAATATCTTTCCTATAGTGTTAAATCCTTATGATATAATTATAGTAAAATCTCATAAAATAAGTAATATTTTCAAATATTGTTATTTTTACGAAAATTGTGAGGAGTTAGTGATGAAAAAATTTTTTGTTTTTAGGTAGTGTTATTAGTGTGGTTCTATTGTCGGGTTGTGGGCAAGGGAATATCGAGATGATAGACTTTGTTGATGTCAATTTTAAGGGGTTAGATACTAGAGGAACTGCTAGTTATTTTGTTGATCATGAACGTCTTCGTAATTATTTGGTTGAGAATGATAAGGAGTTAACCTTTGAAAGTAACAACGCCTATTATGATGATAAACAACTTGAAGAAATGTTAGGTATAAATTTAGATAAAAATTCAGAGTTATCCAATGGAGATAGTGCTAAATTAACACTTGAAGTTGATTCTTCAAAAGTTAAAAATTTAGTCGGTGGGGATAAAGAAATAGTTATTAAAGGTCTTGATGAACCAAAGAAGTTAATAACAGGAGAGGTTGAAAAATATTTAGTTGTTAACTTTAACGGTGTTAGTGGACTTGGCACTGCAACAATTGATAATACTCTTCCGGACGATTTACGTTATATTCAATTTACTTTAGTTGATGATGGGAAATTTAAGAATGGGATCTAGCAAAAATTGATATATCAGAAGATTTAGAGAATCGTTTGGCAGATAGAAGTTATCTTTTAGATGATACTTTTGATCCTAGTTTTGAAGTTAAAGGATTAGATGAAGTTGCCGAAAAAGCTACTGATAATGTTAATTTAGACGATATTAACGTATGATCGATGAAGAAGTGAATAGATCATATAAAGATTGGAGCCCGGAAAAATCTTACGGATCTCGATTTGAGATAAAAGAGGAGGGTCTATCTTATCGACAATTTGCTAGAAATAGCACTGACTCACAGTTTAGTTTTCATTCTGCAACAAACAATGGAAATCTGATAAAGATTGTCAGCGTAAAGAGGTATTACGGTGGAACTGAGAACAAGTTGAATTCTGAATTTACTGCTATAATTGGCTACTCAGACTTATTTCTTGGTGAAGAAAATAAAGTTAACGTTGCTGACCTAGTATCTATCACAGATACTAAGGATTCGACTTATTCCGTGGAATCTGTTATCCAACTGTATGAGGGATACGGATATAAGCGAGTTGAAGAATAATTTACTGATTTTGTCTACCGTAAGAGTTTCGGTAGACAATTTTTATTTTGAAAGAAGGCTTCTTTAAACTCGTGAGAAAATATAGAGGGATTTTAGTTATGTACGTCTCTTGTACACTACTTCAGTATTTTGTTTTATGTTATAAAATTGATAGTGATGTTTATTTAGCAAAAGAGAGAACTATTATATAAAAAACGTGTTCATACGAGCATTCTAAGGTCAGATTCACACGTTGAGAGGTATCATTGGCTAAATGAGTCATCATACCAGCTACGAATAAATATATTTTTAGGGAGGAACGAAGTAAATGAAAGAACAACAATTAGTCTATACTTTTTGGGGACGTCCATTATAAGTATTAGAACGAAGAGCGGCTGTATCGTTCGATTATGCTTGTTGTGAACTGATTCAGTTCAATATTCAAACGAAAAAATATCATTGTGAAAATTGTTACCAATTCATTGATCAAGACTTCTAATTGCTAAACAAAAAAAATAAGTAGGTTTGTTATAGTCAGACAATTGTCTGGCTTTTTTCGGCTCTATAATTTATGAATCAGAATTGATTATTCTGTTCCATAAATTATAGAGCCGAAAAACTGGAAAAATCAGTTGTACTTATCCAGGGCTTTTTTTATTTGTATCAAAGAATTTTTTGAACAGTCAAGGGAACAGAGAATATGTAGCGATTTATTCTTTGATCTTGAAAAGGTGGATCTTTTTGCTGAATTCAGCGACTTGCGCGGCATCAATCGTACCGTTTGTTTTCGAGAGCGCATTAGACATGCCGCAAGCCATCGAATAGGACAATGCTTGTTCAATTGGATACTGTTTATTCAATGCTACGGCCATTCCACCAACTGTTGAATCGCCACAACCTGTTGTATTTACAATAGCAATTTTAGGAATCTCAATCTTAAAAAAAGTGGATTGGTACTTAACGATTGCCCCATCGCCACCTTGGGAAACCATAACGGTGTCGATCCCCTCGAAAAGAGTGCTCTCTAGCACAGTAAAAATTTCTTGAGATGAACATAATTTTCGTCCAATCAGCTCTTCTAATTCATGCTGATTTGGTTTAACAAAATTCGGACGAGCATTCGTTTGGGCTAAACAATTTTTTAGTTGTTCGCCAGATATATCCATTAGAATCGGTATCTGTTCACCTAATGCTTTACGGATAAATTGAAGCAATTGAGCGTGAAAGTGACCATTCGCAGAGTTTACTGAGCCAGAAATACAGACGACGGTAATCGGATGTTGCTCAATTAACATGGAGAGATGATGATAAAAAAGTTTCTCATCTTCATCAGATAAGTAAAGTCCTTTTTCTACCAGCTCTGTATGGGTGTTTCCGTCGTGCATGATCGTAATCGCATTGCGAGAATTTCCATTGATAGTGAGAAAATCTAATAAATAATGTTCTTCAGCTAGTAAAGAATCAAGAATCGATTTGCCAACATTTCCTCCCAAAATACCGGTTAATAAAACTTCTTCTCCTAACTGTGCGATGACTCTGCCAGCGTTGATGCCTTTTCCCCCAATTGATATATGCGGGTTATCCACCCGATTCACTTGATCCAATTGTAGTGAGGGCACAAGATAGGTGTAGTCCATCGAAGGGTTCATTGTAATCGTTAAAATCATTATTTTTCCTCCTTAAGGATTTCCGTAAAGGAACGATAATGCTCATAAGTAGTCTCAGAAAGTTTATTATCAGTAATTAAATAGTCGACATCAGATAGGGAGTAAAAGGTGTAAACGTCGGAACGATTAAATTTAGAGCTATCTGCAACGATGCATTTTTTGCGGGAATGTTCGAAAGCAACTTGTTGGATCGAACCTTCAACAAGATTCGCAGTGGTGATATTGTTTTCGAAGATCCCATTTGTAGCAGCAAAAGCGAAATCGATATTTAAATTTTCAAAACTTTTTTCTGCGGTTTCTCCATAAAATTCTTCCGTTGTGCGGGAAAATTCCCCACCTGTCAACAGTACACGATAATTTGTATTGTAAATTAAGTAATTAAAGGCGAGCAAACTATTTGTGATCACGAATAAGTTTGCTTTTTTTAGTTCAGGTAAAGCATGGAGCGTCGTTGTTCCGGCACCAATATAAATAGTGTCGTTATCTGAAATGATACTGTTCATGACTTTTCCGATGAATTTTTTTTGAAGAACATTTGTATCGATTTTTTCTTGGGTAGAAAGCTCATGCTCGATTTTTTCTAGTTTTTGCGCGCCACCATAAATTTTTACCAATAAAGATTGATCCGCTAACTCTGTAATATCTCTACGAATAGTCATACCGGAAACGTCTAATGTTTTAGCTATTTCTGCAATGGATAAGTAGTCATGCTGATTCACTAACGCTAAAATTTTTTCTTGCCGTTCTTTCTTTAACATAGTTTCACCTCGGGTTGGATTAACGATCTTTCAAGTTAATTTTTTCAACTTTCTTTATACATTAATTAATAGCATTTACACTCAGAAAAAGCAAGGATAAATGTTTGGATGTGTTAAAGTTTGTTAATTTTATTTGCAGAAAAGAGCCGACATTTAGAAAAAACTGACAAAAAAGAAAGCGTTGACAACGAATAAATACTATTGTATATTTACATTGTGAAACACATCTTAACAAACATTAACATTTTTTATCATGTAAGTTGAACGAGGAGGAAGAATAGGTGGACTACACGAGTATGTTTGATGAAAGGCTGATTTTTCTCGATTTGGAAGGAGACAATTTGGAAGATCTATTTGGAGAAGTAGCGAAACGACTACAGAAAGAAGCTTTTGTTAATGAGAATTATTTAAAGGGATTAATAGCAAGAGAACAAGTTTTTCCAACTGGGCTGATTACGCAGTATTTAAACATTGGCTTACCTCATTCAGAACCAGCGTATGTCGAAAAGCCTTTTATTGCTATTGTACGTCTAAGTACTGAGGTGAAGATAAAGCAAATGGGAGATAGTCAAGAAATGCTGGTAAGGAATCTCTTTTTTTTAGGAATCAAAGAACCAAAAGAACAAGTCGGCTTATTACAATCATTAATGGCATTGTTTATGGATGGAAAATTTGTAAAGGCATTCATTGAAGCGCGAGAGGCACAAGTAATTTATCAATTGGTAACGCAGAATATAAAATGAATTTTGGGGAGGATTTTAAGATGAAAAAAAGATTAATCGTAGCATGTGGGAGTGGTGTTGCAACAAGTCAAACGATCGCAAGTAAAATCGCTGGGATGCTTGAAGACGATGGGATCGATTTCCCCGTTGAAGCAGTGGATTATAAGTCTATCCAAAATGAATTGCCATTGACAGGGATTTATGTTTACGTTGCACAGCCAGATGATGAAGTATTGGAAAAAGCAGAAGAGTTAGGAGTACATGTTTTTGCCGGAATTCCGTTTCTGACGGGCATGGGTATGGATGCTATTTATGATGAGATCAAGGAATTGATTGCCTAGCACAAAAAAATCTTATCAAAAGAAAGAAGTGAAAAAAATGCAACTATTTCAAGATGTTATCAATTATATTCTAGATTTGGGTTCCGCCATTTTTGTACCACTAATCATTTTGCTCCTAGGTTTGATTGCGGGTATGAAATTCAAAAAAGCATTTATGTCCGCGATTACGTTAGGCATTGCTTTTACAGGGATGTCGATGGTCATTGGTTTTATGTCAAACGCAGTTAGTCCAGCATCTGAAGCATTGGCAAAAAATACGGGATTGAATTTGCCGGCGCTAGATCTAGGATGGACTGGAGCGGCGAGTATCACCTGGTCATGGTCCTATGCATTTATTTTCTTCGCAGTTGTTCTCGGTGTGAATTTTATTATGTTGATTTTTAACTGGACAAAGACGCTCAATGTCGATATGTGGAATGTGTGGGGCAAAGCACTAACGGCCTATCTTGTCTACTTTGTCAGTGGTAGTTTACTGGCTGGGTTTGTTACTGCCATCATCCAGGTCATATTGGAACTTAAGATGGGGGATATGTTCCAACGCCATATTGAGGATTTGACAGGTATCCCTTTAGTAACCGTAACACACTTAATGAATATTTCAGCAGTACTCTTATTACCAATCAATGTGATCATGGATAAAATTTCTTTCTTTAACCGGCGCGCCGATACAAAAGCATTAAAAAAGAAAATCGGTATCTTCTCTGAAAACTCGGTGATGGGATTTCTCATCGGCTTGGGTTTAGGGTTGGCCGCAGCTTATGGGGTTTCGGGTTCATTAAATTTAGCTATTCAAATCGCTACAGCAATGGCTTTATTCCCAATGATCTCAAAAATGTTTATGCAGTCTCTTTCACCACTTGCCGATGCAATGTCGGAAATGATGAAAAAACGGTTTAAAGACCGGGAAATTTATATTGGGTTAGATTGGCCTATCTTAGCTGGTCGCACTGAGATTTGGGTCGCCGCGATCTTATTAGTACCAGTCTTTATTGGTTATGCAATCGTTTTACCGGGAAATGCTGTTTTACCTTTAGCGGGAATTATCAACTATTCGATCGCAGTAGGTGGTTTATTACTCACAGGCGGAAATTTGGTTCGTATGCTGATCATGGGGGTCATTTCGATGCCAATTTATCTGTATGCAGCCACTTATTTAACTCCAATCTTAACGGGCTTAGCAGATCGAACCGGTGCAGTTGAAGGAATACAAAAAGGCCAACAAATTACCTGGTCTTCGATCGAAGGACCGGAATTTCGAATCTTGTTTGCAGAAGCGTTTAAAGGAAATATCTTGGGTATCATCGGGTCAGTTCTGTTTATCGCAATGTTTGTTTGGTTGTATAAATATATGAGCAAGGTAAAGGTGCCAAGTCAAAGATACGAAGAACAAGGTACACAATCTACGCAAGTACGTGCGACGAATGGCTAAAATTTTCAAAAAGTAAAGGGGCGGCAAAAATGGGAAAGAGCGAAAAAATAAAATGGCAACTGCTTCTTTTACTAGCAATTGGCTGCTATCTCTTAGCTTTGGTGACACAACAGTACCTATTTAATGTCGTAGCTATTGGTCTAGCAGTCTGTGTATATAAATATGGCAATCCAGTACTTTTCAAAGAATACGATGAACGGAAAAAGAAACAGGATGAAGAAGCATCTAAAATAAGAGCAGCTGTACAAACAATCATACGTAACAAAACGCTTTAAAAATAAAAAAGGTGGTCTTGAATATGTCAGATGGACGGATGATTTTTGAAAGAGAGCGGGAAGATTTAGCACGAATCGTAAAATTGATCTTTACAAGGAAGAATACGAATGTGGCAGGCGGTAATTTCTCTTTTAGAACAACTGATGAAGTAGGGAAAGAATACATTATTATGACACCGACTATGATGTCAGAAGCTTATTTAGGGGAAGTCTCACCAGCACAAATCTTAGTCGTTGAGCCTCATACAAGAAAAGTGATTGATGGGGTAGGTCAACTTACACGAGAAATCAACTTACACGAAGCGGTTTATGATACGAATCCAGCGATAAAAGCGGTTTTACATGCCCATTCGCCACACTCGATGTTTTGGGCAACCGCCGGCTTGGATATGCCTAATTTAACGGAAGCGACCCAAAAAATCGGCTATATTCCTGTGTTAGACTTTGAACCTAATTGCTCGCCAGAATTAGCAGAATTAGTTTCTGATTACATGAAAAAAGAACAAGTAGCCTTACCAAATATGTTGCTACTCAACAGTCATGGAGTGTTGATCAGTGCGCCAGGAGCATCGGGCATTGAAGCGATCCATAAAGCTTTACAGATTCTAGATACTACGGAATGGAATGCCGAAATTGCATATAAGCAGACGATATTCCAATCCTTAGGTTTATTAGATGGTTTTTATTCTAAAGGTAGACAGGTAGGAACCCTTGAAGATTTGAAAAATCATACGCCGATTTATAATAAAGAAGAAATTTTTGCTGGTGGTGATTAACTATCAGTTAATCATCTGTTACGATTGAAAAAAATCCAAGAACATTCGTTTACGAGTTCTTGGATTTTTTTTATGATGGGGATTTTGTTACTGAACTTCAAATAAAAATTTAAGTACGCTTAATGTAAATATTATTAAAAATTACTTATTCTTGAGAACATTAATTATAGAAAAGCATACTTTTATGATTTTAAGATAAAATTCGCCCATACATGTGAAAAATGTTCTATATAATGTCTATCTAGGGTACACCCTAAACAGGCATGTTGATAACAATTTATCCTTATTTCAATCAATAGTTTCTGTTTTAAGGCGCTAATCCATTGATTGAAACTTTCTCCACGCTCTTTTTTATTTCTAAACCCCAGATTTTAATGTTATCGGTAACATTCTTCTGCCTGTTTACTCTTGTTTTTGTAAGCGTTACAATTCTTTAAGAATAGGACAAAACAAATGGAGGATCATATGGAGAAAAAATGGTGGCATCAATCAGTTGTATATCAAGTGTATCCACGTAGTTTTCAAGATACGAATGGAGATGGAATCGGTGATTTAAGAGGGATTATTTCAAGATTAGATTATTTAACCTATCTAGGGATCGATACGATCTGGCTTTCCCCAGTCTATGAATCACCAAATGATGACAATGGCTATGACATCAGCGATTATGAAGCAATCATGGCTGAATTTGGGACGATGGCTGAAATGGACGAACTGATTGAGGAAGCGAAGAAATTAGGCATCAAAATCATTTTAGATCTAGTCGTCAATCACACTTCTGATGAACATCCATGGTTTATCGAATCACGAAAAAGCAAAGACAATCCATATCGAGATTATTATATCTGGCGTGATCCAGTAAATGGTGACGTGCCTAATTCACTACGTTCGATCTTTAGTGGACCGGCTTGGGAATTTGATGAAACGACAGGTCAATATTATTTGCATCTATATAGCAAGAAACAACCTGATTTGAATTGGGAGAACGAGCTGGTCAGACAAGAAGTTTATGATATGATGAATTTTTGGATCGACAAAGGAATTGGTGGATTCCGTATGGACGTCATCGATACGATCGGCAAATTACCGGATCAAGAAATTACCAATAATGGTCCTCGACTCCATGAATATTTACAAGAAATGAATCAAGCAACTTTCGGAGATAAAGATTTGATGACGGTAGGAGAAACTTGGGGGGCAACGACAGAAATCGCGAAGCTTTATTCTGACCCCAAACGAAATGAGCTATCCATGATCTTCCAATTTGAACATATGACTTTGGACCAGCAAGCAGGCAAGGATAAATGGGATCTAAAAGCTTTAGATGTCTCAGAACTGAAACAAGTCTTGTCCAAATGGCAGACAGCATTAGGTGATGAAGGTTGGAATAGCTTATTTTGGAATAACCACGATTTACCGAGAATCGTTTCACGTTGGGGAAATGATCAAGAATACCGCGTGGAAAGTGCAAAGATGTTTGCTATTTTACTACACATGATGAAGGGGACTCCTTACATTTATCAAGGAGAAGAACTAGGTATGACGAATGCTCCGATCCAGGACATTTCAGAAGCAAAAGACATCGAAACGATCAATATGTATCACGAGCGTCTTGCATCTGGCTATCGTAAAGAAGAGATCTTGCAGTCTATCAATGCCAAAGGGCGTGACAATGCGCGTACCCCAATGCAGTGGGATGAAACAGCACATGGTGGATTTACGACAGGAACGCCTTGGCTATCCGTCAATCCAAACTACAAAACCATCAATGCGAAACAAGCAGTCGCAGATTCCTCTTCGATTTTCCATACGTACAAACGCTTGATCGAGTTACGCAAACACAATGAAATCATCGTTTGGGGAGAATATGAATTGTTGACAGAAACTCCAGCTGAGGTCTTTGCTTATTATCGTACACTAAATGAAGAACGTTGGTTGATTGTCTGTAACTTATCCGAGCAAACACAAGAATTAACTGTTCCACAAGAAACAACAGAACTGATCATTGCCAACTATGATCGAGAAGTACCTGTAGGAGAAATCGAATTACGTCCTTATGAAGCATTTGTGGTGAAAATTGGGTAATGGCAACAGTTAAATTTGATGGTTATCTAGAAAAAAATTGAAAGAACCAGTATTCAAAAATAATTTTGAAACAGAGAATGCTAAGTTATCAAGCGCAATCGCTTTGATGAATGCTAGAGAAGCTGCCGGATTGACACAACGTGAATTAGCAGATTTGGCTTCTTTACCTCAATCGACAGTAGCCCGTATTGAGTGAGGAAACAATACAAGTTTCGATACGTTATCAAAACTTGCTCATGCTCTAGGAAAAGAGTTGAAAGTCGAGTTTGCATAGAGGATAGATTGTAATAGTGAGGTCGGGACAGAAGTGTTTAGCCTCGAGAAATAAGGCGCCATCCACGAAAATTGTTCTTCAAATTTTTGTGGATGGCGCCTTATTTCCGAAGAGGTTACTTCTGCTCCCGCCGTTTATTCGGTTTTAGGTGGTGGGAGAGGACTAATGTCCCACTTCCATTTTTTTAGGTGAAGGACTTCATTGGAAATAGTATCAAAGGTATGGTACAAAACGATCAATGTTCTCCTCTTTGACAAATCAACTAAATCATACTATGATATGTACGCTAACAGGAGGTGTAAAAATGGGGAAATCAATTGAACGTTCGTTAGAAGAATGTCTTTTTTTTAGTGTGAAGAAGCTCGATCGAGTATTGAACAAATTAGCTGATGAAGCCTTCAAGAAAACGGGACTTGCACCTACTTATGGATTTATCTTACTGATTTTGAAAGAAAAAAACGGTATTCCTCAAAAAGATATCGCGCAGATGTTGTATTCAGCGCCGTCAACGATTGCACGTTTCGTAGAAAAATTAGAATATAAAGGCTATGTCAAAACGGTCACAGAAGGACGGTTATCTTTGGTATTTTTAACTGATGAAGGTCGTGAATTTGTCAAAGAGATCGACAGTAGTTGGGATGAGCTGCACCACGCATATAAAGTTGTTTTAGGTGCTGCCGAGAGCGAGCGGCTTTCTCAAGAGCTGAATGAAGCGACCAATAAATTACAAAAAAAATAAAATTTTTTAAACATAACAGTTGCATGTACAACTAATCGTATGGTTAAATAAATACGAGAAAAAATAAGTGACATTCGTCATATTGGAGGAAGAAGAATGGCAAAATTCAATGAATCAATCACATTTCCATCAGGTAGTGAGCTGAAAAATCGGTTGATGCTATCACCAATGACTACAGAACTTAGCTTTTTTAATGGGGTAATCACAAAAGACGAGATCGAATATTATGCACAACGCTCAAAAGGATTAGGCGCCGTGATCACTGGTGCGGCAAATGTGCAAGACATCGGTAAAGGTTGGCCAGGTGAATTGAGTATCGCCCATGATGAAATGCTTCCTCGTCTAAGCGAGTTAGCACAAGCCATTCAAGGCGAAGGTGCCAAAGCAATCGTGCAGATCTTCCATGGCGGCCGTATGACAAGTCGTGCGACATTATCAGGAGAACAAATCGTATCTGCTAGTGCGATTCCGGCAGAACGTCCAGATGCCGAAACACCTCGGGCATTAAGTGATGAAGAAGTTAGTGAAACGATCCAAGCATTTGGCGAAGCAACACGCAGAGCCATTGAAGCAGGATTTGACGGAGTAGAATTACATGGTGCGAATACTTACTTGATCCAACAATTCTTTTCTCCTCATTCGAACCGTAGAGAAGATCAATGGGGTGGTTCTTTAGAGAAACGTTATCATTTTATTGAAGAATTATTGAAATCTGTCTTCCAAGCAGTTGAAACACACGCAACCAAACCATTTATTGTTGGCTATCGTTTTTCACCAGAAGAATTTGAAACACCAGGTATCCGTTTTGAAGAAACGATTTGGTTGATGGAACAATTACGTGAAACGAAATTAGACTATCTGCATGTTTCATTGAATACCTATGATCGTGTGGCTCGTTCTGAGACCTACAACGAAAAATCAATTCTTGAATATGTCCACGAAACGATTCAAGGGAAAATCCCGTTAGTAGGTGTCGGTAATGTCCGTAACAGCAAAGATGTCGAGTCTGTGTTAGCTCATGCGGAACTCGTAGCAGTAGGTCAACAAATGTTGGTAGATCCAGAATGGGCAGTCAAATTATTAGAAGGTCGAGATGCTGAATTTGTGACGAAACCTTTTTCTGAAGCATACAAAGACTTGTATTTACCAAGTCCGTTGTATAATTTTCTTGATCAACGCTATGGATCAACCATCAATATCTAAGAAAGAAGCTGAAAAAATGAAAGTTTTGATTGTTTTGACAAATGTAGAAAAATACGACAATATCGAGCGTCCAACAGGTTTATGGTTAAGTGAATTGACTCATTTTTATGATGTATTAGTCAAAAAAAAGATCGAAGCTGATTTTGTTAGCCCGAATGGCGGATACGTACCATTGGAACCAAAAAGTATATTAGATATGGACCAAGTGGATTGGACCTATTACCAAGATGAAGACTTTCGTAATCGTGCGTTAGGTCAAACGTTACGTCCGGATGAAGTGGACCCAACAGAGTATACGGCGATTTATTATGCCGGTGGTCATGGAACGATGTGGGATTTCCCCGGATCAGAAAAATTAGCAGAGATTGGTTCTGCGATCTACAAAAATAATGGGATCGTATCAGCGGTTTGTCATGGTGTCGTAGGCTTATTACCTGTCGTTGATGAAAACGGACAGTCCATTTTAGCTGGACGTAAAGTGACTGGCTTTAGTAATGAAGAAGAGGAATTAAACGGAACAACGAATAACGTACCATTCCTGACCGAAGATTCATTGAAGGAAAAAGGGACCGATTATCAGGCAGGGAAAGCTTTTACTGAAGTTGTTCATGCAGATGGGCGTTTATTAACAGGACAAAACCCACAGTCTGCACATTTATTAGGAGAAAAAGTCGTTGCTGAATTAACGAAATAACGTGGAGTTTGGAGAGGAAATCAATGATGGAAACACGGACCTTGAACAACGGATTGACAATTCCTGTACTTGGATTTGGTGTCTTTCAAATCTGGGATCAAGAAGAATGTGAGCAAGTCGTTTTAGAAGCCCTGAATGCTGGCTATCGCCTGATTGATACTGCGGCTGTTTATTACAATGAAGAAGCCGTTGGTCGGGCAATCAAAAAAAGTGGGATTCCAAGAGAAGAGATCACTATTACAACCAAGTTATGGGTCACTGATGCTTCTTACGAGGGCGCATACAAAGCGTATGAACGTTCTTTACAAAAATTAGGGGTAGACTATATTGATATTTTCTTGATCCATCAACCTTACAATGATTATTATGGTGCATGGCGTGCCATGGAAGAACTCTATGATGCAGGCAAAGTAAAGGCGATCGGAGTCTCCAATTTTTCAACAGGTCGTTTGACTGATTTGATTTTGAATCATCGGATCAAGCCAGTGATCAACCAAATCGAACAACATCCATACCGTCAACAAAAACAACAAAGAGAAACAGCCACGCATTTTGATGTCGTGACTGAAGCATGGAGTCCCTTTAACCAAGGAAAAGATGGGATCTTTGATGAACCAGTTTTAAAAGAATTAGCTGAAAAATATCATAAAACTGTCCCACAAATCATCCTACGTTGGCAAACACAGCTAGGGATCATCACGATCCCTAAGTCTGTCCATGTGGATCGTATGAAGCAAAATATCGCCATTTTTGATTTCCGATTATCAGAAGAAGAATTGACTTTGATTGAACAGCTCGATCAAGCACCAGAGTCAACCGGACCTCGTGAACATCGAACCTTAGTTGAAAATCTGCATAATATCTCCATTGATCAAGCAAAACAGTAAATGATATGCTGATGCATTCAAAAAGAGAGCATAGAAGCTTGTAGTGTTTCTAAAAAGTAGTTCTTTAATACTTAGTGCGGGTAGAAAACAGTCTTGTTTTCTACCCGCACTTTTTTTGTTGAAAAACTTAGAAAACTAGGATCATATCATTCTCCAAACAATTGGATAGGATCGAAGTATCAATCTAGATAGATTGGTGTGTGATTTTAAAGTATAAGGGTGGTACATTTAGTTTTTTTTTCTAATCAACCAGCTTTTCTAGCTATCTAATTGACTTGCATGACGATGACTTTGGTGGCAATAAAGGTATCGCCAACTTGTTGACCATAAAGATTGACGGATCTTTCAAGCTGTAAGTCTGCTCTTGAGCCTTCAACGATTCGAGAGTTTTGAGTTTGTGCATCATAAATAACGACTGTAATCTCAGTCTCACTGGTAATAGTAAAGCTTAATTTTTCGTCAGAGGAAACGGCCATGTCATAGGAATCTTCATCTTCATTTTTTTGATAAAATTTTGTGATCTCTAGTTCAAATTGATCACCATTCATAGACACAAGAATCCCAGACTCATCTGCTTGATCAAGTAAATCATTGGCACGATCAAAATCTGTTTGCTCGTTGTTGTTTTGCTCATCATCGCCACTTTGACTCGTTTCGGTTTGTTTTTGTGGGGGAGTGATTTGTGCATTGGTGGGGACGTTGTCATTGTTTACCTGTGACGGGTTGGAGCTAGTACCACAGCCAGTCAATACTATCGCTAAGAAGAGAATGGATAACATTCTTTTTTTCATAAAAACACCTTCCTGTTTATTCATATCGTAATGCTTCGATTGGTTTTAATTTTGACGCTTTATAGGCGGGTAAATAGCCAAAAATAGTACCGATCAGCATCGAAAAAGTAACACTGATCAAAATAGAAAGCAGAGATATCGTCAGTGGGTAATTGAGCAGATTCAGGGCGACCAGACTGATGATCGTGCCTAAAATTATACCAATCAATCCACCAATTACTGATAAGACGATTGCTTCTGTCAGGAATTGTCGCAAAATCACTTTTCGCTTGGCGCCTAATGCCTTCTTTAAGCCAATCTCTCTAGTTCGCTCTGTCACGCTGACCAGCATCGTATTCATGACTCCGATCCCACCGACTAACAAGGAAATACTGGCAATTCCGCCCAATAAAATCATATTTGAACGATTGATATCATCAGTCATCTTCTTTACTTCATCATAATTTCGAATGGAAAAAACAAAATCTGATGGTGGGATGCTTTTTGTCAGTTCATGGCTAGCCTGAACGACAGCTGATTCTAACACTTCTGCATTCGTAGCCTGAAACAATACCGTTGGCTTTTGATCAAGTTTCCCTTCAACTAGACGTTGGCTATTTCTAGGAATGAAAGCATATTTCCCTGAAAGTTGATCCGTTTCAGACTCTACGATACCGATGATTCGAAAAGGTGTTCCATTAATCTCAATCAGTTGATTTAAAGGGTTGCGATACTGAAAAAAAAACTCTGCCAAGTCAGCTGTGATCAGAGCGACTTGTTTTTGTGATTGTAATTCGGTTTCAGTCATTGCTCTACCTTTAAGAATCTTATGAGGCATGATTTCAAAGAAACTTCCATCCATTCCTAATACTACGGCATCGGTCTGTCGCTCTCTTTGAAAGACCGGCAAATTAGCTTCATAGAATAAGCTGACATTCTTGGCATGATCGATAGTCAGTAATTTTTGGAGTTCACCATCTGATATCTGAGGAGAATAGTCAGGCAGCCGATCATTTCTACCATTTTCTCCGGCAAGAAAGGCACTTCTGGCGTCATATTCGATACGCATTGAATTAGTAGAACCGCCAATCATCTGCTTTTTCATATTTTCAGTATTTCCATTGATAATACTCACAATAGAAATGATTGAAGCAATCCCAACAATGATTCCTAACATCGTCAACAGAGAGCGTAAACGATGCTGGTAAATCGATTGAATCGCTAACCGAATATTTTCTTTCATTCTTTGACCTCCTCAACAATCAAACCATCTTTTAAAAGAATTTGACGTTTGGCATAGTCAGCAACCTCTTGTTCATGTGTAATCAACACAACTGTCTTTCCCATATCATTTAGATTTGCGAATAGGGACATGATTTCATGACTATTGGCAGTGTCTAAGGAGCCGGTCGGTTCATCAGCTAAAATCACATTTGCCTCTCCAACCAGTGCTCGAGCAATGGCTACCCGCTGTTTTTGACCACCAGATAATTGATTGATCCTAAAATCGATTCGGTCAGCCAAACCGACACTTTCTAAGGCATGAATAGCTCGACATGTTCGTTCCTCTTGCATGACACCGGCATACAAAAGTGGTAAAGCAACATTTTGTAAAACGGGCAATTTTGGCAATAGTTCAAAATTTTGAAAAACAAAACCAATTTTTTGATTGCGAATTTCAGAAAGATCGTCTTCGTCCATTTGACTGGTTATCTTGCCATCAATTAGATAGCTTCCTTTTGTCGGTGTATCTAAGCAGCCGATAATATTCATCAAGGTCGATTTGCCGGAACCTGATCGTCCCATAATAGAAACAAACTCCCCATTGTCAATTGTTAGATTGATTTGATTCAAGACATGGATTTCACCAAGCCCTTGTTGGAACGTTTTACAGACATCAATTAGTTGGATCATTTGTTCTCACATCCATTCCTACTTTGACATCATTTGTGGGAAAGACAAGCTCGCTGTCCAAGTCTAGCTCACTTTCTAGCAAATACATTGCTTCATCCATTTCATCTTCGGACAACTCTACTTGTTTTTTGCTGATTTTATGATTTTCAACAACATAAATAAAAGGCTTGTCTTCTTCATAGAAAACGAATGATTTTGGCAGTTTGATTTCCGTTTGGTTTTCTTCGATCAGTTCCACAAAACAATGAGTACCAATGCTTGGTGGGGTTTCACTTTTATCCAAAGCGACTTCAAAGCTGAATTGAGATAAATTTGGGTTTGCACCTTGTTCTTCCACAACTACTGAAGGTTCTTTCATATCACCAACTCGTGTGATCTGTCCAGTCCATTGCTGACTACCGCCATTGCGATCCTTTAGTTGAACTTTTTGTCCCGGTTCCAGCTGACTGCGACGGAATTCATCTACGGTCCCTTTTAAAAACAGCCGGCTTGTGTCAACGATAGTCATGAAAGGGGACTCTGGGGCGGTTTCACTCGCACTCATATTCATTTGTCGTTCATCAATATCTTTGACGATTCCGTCAATACCAGCCTCCACGACATCTGAACCATGTTGTTCTTTGACGGAGTTCAACTCCAATTCTGCTCGTTCTAGTTCTAAGGTTGCATCGCCTATACTATTCTCTGAATTTTGAGCTTCCATCAATAGTTGACTTTGTTGTATTTCTAATTCATTTTTGCGATCTTCTAGCGCTTCTTTATCTTCATCCTTTGCGGTAGTGATTTTTTGTTTGGTCTCTTCCAATTGAGTAGTTACCTTGTTGTATTGTTCCCATTTCTGGTTTGTTTGTCGCTGGGCTTGTTCTACTGCACTCCTACGGTTTGCAGTAGTTTGCTCTGCTTCCTTAATAGCTAAAGATCCTTCAGGATTAGAATAAACAAACAGTGCTTGTCCGGCTTTCACTTGATCTCCCGCCGCAACTTTTTTTTCGACGACTGAGCCTCGCCCGCTATCTACCTTCACTTCAATGGTTCTCGCCGGTTCAATGACCCCCACCAAGTGAAAGTCATTTCTAGGTTGCAGATCTTGTAAAGATACACGCGTGATAGATGGGGCTTCTCGGCGATCACGCCTTAAAGTACTTGCCCCAGCTATACTCCCGATAACCAGTAGAGCACCAGTGACCATGATGGCTTTTTTAAAATTTTTTTTATGTTTTCTCAAACCTCTCACCTTCCTCATCGATTAATTGGATGACTACCTTTATTTAAGCACTTCACCTACAAACGTTTTGAATGATTCTCTTAATATATTCTGAAGATTTCTTAAGAGATATTCTCTATTCGTTGTATCCTCGCTTTGTTATAATCAAGAATGAATGAAGACTATTTATTTGAAAGGAACTTTTCATGCATATTAAACATCCTCGCTTCGTTTTTTCTTTTTTAGGCATCTGCTTATTATTAGGAATCGTTTGGCTAATAAAGGAGACAAGAATCATTCACATGGTCATCGACGATTTTTTTTCAAAATTTGTCATGCAAGAAGTTGTTGGAACGAGTGACGGGGAAGGGGGGACGATTATTGGCAATTTTGTTGATTGGACGATGATCAAGCAACTCCTATTAGCATTCTCTCTCTTTCTTATTTTTATCGTTTCCTTAATCAACTATTTTATCTATCGCTACTACTCAAGAAAAAAGATTACACAAATCGCTGAAGGCATTCAGCCTTTTTTCTCTGGGTCTACGGAAGCTTCGACTAGAAGTATGCCAATCGATAATGAATTGTTAAAAATAAAAAATACGATGAACCGAAATGAAATCCTCCTAAAGGAAGAAACTCAACGAACAAAGGACTTGATCACTTATTTGGCTCACGACTTGAAGACACCTTTAGCCTCCGTGATCGGCTACCTCAACTTATTATTGGATACAAAGAACTTAACGAACGAACAAATGACTCAGTCTCTGACTATCGCTCTTGAAAAGTCTGAACGGTTGGAAACACTGATGAATGAATTTTTCGATATTACTCGATTCAATCTTCAAGATATCCAATTGTTTAAACGAGAACTTGATTTTGTGTTCTTATTAAAACAAATCCAGGAAGAATTTTACCCGTTGCTGAAAGAAAAAGGACAAGAGGTTCGGTATATCGGACCGGAAAGCTTGAAAATTGAAGCTGATAGTGAACAGTTAGCCAGAGTATTGAATAATCTGTTGAAAAACGCGATCGCCTACGCACCTGAACATACAATGATCACAATGGAACTATCGGTTTCTGAGCACCAAGCAACCTTTATTCTTGCCAATCAAAGTGAGCCCATCGAACAAGAGCAGCTAGAAGCATTATTTGAAAAGTTTTATCGCCTTGATCAAGCCCGTTCAACAAAAACCGGCGGTGCGGGACTAGGTCTAGCGATCGCCAAAGAAATCATTCTGGCTCATCAAGGAACCATTCAAGCTGCCAGCAAAAATAATGAGATCCAGATGTTTGTTACTTTGCCTTTGGGTAATGCAAAAATGAAGGGTTCAGAAAGCAACTAAGTTGAAAAGGACGGTCGATACGATTGGAAAAAATACTTTTAGTTGAAGATGAAAAAGAAATTTCAGACCTAATTCTCTTTTATTTGCAGAACGAGAATTTTTTAGTAACGACTTGCTCTGATGGGAAATCTGCTCAAACACAAATTGAACAAAATACATTTTCACTGGCAATTCTTGACGTGATGCTACCGGACATCTCTGGGTTCGAACTTTGTAAAGAAATCCGAAAAAATCATAACTATCCGATCATCATGTTGACCGCAAAAACCGAGGAAATCGATAAGATTACAGGATTGACGATTGGCGCAGACGATTATATTACGAAGCCCTTTCGCCCATTAGAAGTAATTGCCCGAGTGAAGGCCCAGATTCGGCGATCCACTCAGTACAATGGATTTGATAAACACAAATTGATCGTTAAAGATTTGGTATTAGATGTTGATAAACGAAAATGTTTTTTACAGGAAGAAGAGCTTTTTCTGACACCAATCGAATTTTCCATCTTAAAATTATTGATGGAACGACAGGGACAAGTCATTAGCTCTGAGGAAATGTTTCAAGAAATTTGGGGCGAAAAATATTATACTTCCTCCAATAATACCATCATGGTCCACATTCGAAATTTAAGAGAAAAAATGCATGACACGCACAAGCAGTCTTCCTATATTAAAACGGTTTGGGGCATTGGCTATAAAATTTAAAGCTAAGATCAGAAAGCGTGGCATAAGTCAGGCAGTTTATACGCACAAAAACACAAGGGACATTCGAAAACCAACAAATTTCGAGTGCTCCTTGTATTTTTATCTTCGATGTTTCAACTGATTTTTTTCGTTCGTTTAGCTCAATAGCGTGGCTTAGTGAACGGGATTGTCTGCTTATTTCCAGCGCGCGTCCACTACGATGCCCTTTACTGATTGAAACGTTTTCTAAGAAATGATACTCTAAGGATAACAGATGAAAAAGAGGAGAATAACATATGAGGATCGTAATCGTCGGTGGCTCATTTGCGGGCATTCAGACAGCTATTTCTTTGCGCAACGACTGTCCAGAAAGTGAGATAATCATTATTGAGAAGCAAGCGCGGATAGGCTTTATTCCGAATAGTGTCAATTTGATCTTAAAAGGGGAATTTCATGAAGAAGCGCATCATTATTGGATGACGAAAGAGCAATTGACTCAAGAACATCAGATAGCAGTACGGGTAGAAACAGAAGTGACTGCGCTAAACAGCGATAAAAACCAAATCCAATTAAATGATGGGGAAATATTGTCTTTCGATTTTCTTGTGATTGCGACAGGCTCACAACAACGCTTCCGTTTTAGTACACAAGAAAACGACACGATTTGGACAATCAAAGATCCTAAAACTTCGCAACAATTTCAACAACGTATTGGAAATGCAAAAAAAATCGCAGTGATCGGTGCAGGGCAAGTTGGCTTGGAACTCATCGAAGGATTAGCGAACTTGGGAAAAGAACTTCATCTGTATGAAAGCCAATCGACAGTTTTATTTCGATATTTTGATCCAGAGATGATCAAGCCGTTGTATCGCGAGCTGAACAATCGAGGTATTCGATATTTCTTAAATGAACAAGTACAAGAAATCATTGAAGCAGAACAAACAAAGATCTTCACGGAAAAAAGAAGTGAGACGTATGATTTAGTCTTGTTAGCAAATTACACACGACCAGATAATCAATTATGGGAAGAATCCTTGCAATTGAATGATGATGGGACGATCTGGGTAAATGACTACCTGCAAACATCGCAGGAAAATATTTATGCGATCGGCGATGCCATCCAAGTAACCTATCGACCAACGCAAGAAAAGATGTACGTGTCTTTAGTCAACAATGCGATTCGAACAGCGAAGATCGCCAGTAAAAATATCAGTGGGCAACAAAAGAAGGATTTAGGTACGTATCGTCCCATCGGTAATCACTGGTTCGGACATTATTTTGGGAGTGTCGGTTTAACAGAAAGCGAAAGTATCTTTTATGCTGGGGAAATCAACACACAATATTTAACGACCAGAGCTTCTGCTGCGAATCAGGAGTTAATCCAAATAAAAGTGCTATTGACGGAAGAAGGAAAACTGATTGGCGCGCAATGTCATAGCCAAGCAGTGATTTTCTATCTTTTAGATCGACTGACTTTAGCAGTTGAGGAAGGATGGACACTCGCAGATCTGGAAGCGCGCGAATTCTTCTTTCAACCAGAGTATCGAGCGCCAACAGCTCTTGTAAAGGTGGTTGATTCTTTCGATGAAGATTGAAGAATTTTTAGAAAAAAAAGAGCAAATCCAAATTGAGATTTTACGAATGCTTGTATTAGAAGGTGGTTCCGCTTCAATCAATGAGTTGCGCTCCTCTGTGAAATTATCAAAATCTGCCTTCGACCAATATATCGAAGACCTTGAATTGATCGGTCGTATGATGAAAACAAAGATTTCTGTCCGAAAAAATGAATTTCAAGTCGTCCTTGAATTAGATGAGCATACGAGTTTAGAAAAAATCATGCTTTTTTTGGTACAACAAAGCGTGAAATATCAGATCTTGACGTATCTTCTTGAACACCAACAAGCTTCAAGTGTTCGTTTGGCAACAGCTTTTACGATCAGTGAATCCTCTGTCTTTAGAAAAACCAAAGAATTGAATCAGCTATTGAAAGAGTTCTCTCTACAGATAAAGAATGGACAAATCCAAGGAGAAGAACTCCAGATCCGTTATTTTTATTATTCCTTATTTCAATTTTTCCCAGAGGCACAAAGACCACAGTATTTACAAGATACTCCAGATAAGCGTCCGTTGATAGTAGGATTGGCGCATGTGTTGAATACAACTTTTTCCCCACAATCATCGACAAAAATTGCGACATGGATCGGTATTACACGGAAAAGGTTACTGTCAGATAAGATAAAGTTTTCTAGTACAAAAGAGAAAAAAGAAATATACCAAGAGGATCAACTGTACCAGACCATCCATCCGGTGATTTCCATATATCTTAGTCGAACAGCAGCTGATGTTACGGCGTATGAGTCGATGATGTTTTATAGTTTTCTCGTTACTTTCTCGGTACTGGAGGAAGAGACATTTTATCAATACGAGTTGACTCGTAGCAAAAAGTTACCTACAGCGGTGTTGGATACGTATATTCGAGAAACCATGCTGTGGCATTATCGACCAAGGCGTCTAAAAATCAAGGAAGAGAAAACAATTGGGTACCACTTGGCACAAATCAATAATGAGTTATACTTTTTTTCTGGCTATTTAACAATCTATGATCCGCCACACCTACTCATCCAACAACAACGCATGTTGGGTGATTCGTTGACTCAATTACTTGAACGATTGAAAAAAACGACAGTCGAACAGCTTCCTATGAAAAAATTGACCAATCAAGTTTTGGATAATCTGATGAGTCAATACGCGAATATTTTGATGATGATCGATTTCTATATTGAAAAATCTGTGGTTATTGGCATTGATCTACACTCCTTGCCGATCTATCGAGTTGCTTTCCAACAGTTCTTGATTCGAGAGTTAAAGGGGATCAGCGGGATCGTGATCGAAGAAGTCCAACCAGAAAAAAGTTATGATTTTGTGATCACCTTCAATCAGGATAAAAAAGGTCAAGAGTACTATTATCTATCGGAGTTTGCTTCAAGTTATGATATTTTAAGGTTAAAGCAAAAAATCGAGCAAGAAAAAAAAGCCAAAAATTAAAAAACTGTCAAAAAAAAAGTGAATTGCTATTTTTTTGGCAGTTTCTACTCCTTAAATAGGTGTACCATAAAAGTAGTTAAAGAAAGCGTTTGCAAAAATGGAGGAGATCATAATGACAGAATCAACGTATATCATGGCGATTGACCAAGGGACAACAAGCTCACGAGCGATTATCTTTGATAAAAAAGGAAGACACATCGGTAGTTCCCAAAAGGAATTCACACAATATTTTCCCCGGGAAAGCTGGGTAGAACATGATGCGAATGAAATCTGGAACTCCGTACAATCAGTTATCGCAGGTGCGTTTATTGAATCTGGTATCAAGCCAACACAAATCGCCGGTATCGGTATCACGAACCAACGTGAAACAACAGTGATTTGGGAAAAAGATACAGGACGCCCGATTTATCATGCTGTAGTGTGGCAATCGCGTCAATCCGCTAGTATTGCTAACAAATTAAAAGAAGACGGACACCAAGAGTTTTTCCATGAAAAAACTGGTTTAGTCATTGATGCGTATTTCTCTGCTACTAAGATTCGCTGGATCTTAGACCATGTAGAAGGTGCACAAGAGCGAGCAGAAAAAGGCGAGTTGATGTTTGGAACGATCGATTCATGGCTTGTTTGGAAGTTGACAGATGGACAAGCTCATGTAACCGATTACTCGAATGCGAGTCGTACAATGTTGTTCAATATCCATGAATTGGATTGGGATCAAGAAATCTTAGATCTACTGAATATTCCACGAGTGATGTTACCGAAAGTAACCTCAAATTCAGAGGTTTACGGTTATACACAAGGGTACCATTTCTATGGTAGTGAAGCACCGATTTCTGGTATGGCAGGAGACCAACAAGCAGCCTTATTCGGTCAAATGGCTTTTGAGCCAGGAATGGTCAAAAATACGTATGGTACAGGTTCATTTATTGTGATGAACACAGGTGAAAAGCCACAATTATCTAAAAACAATCTGTTGACGACGATTGGTTACGGAATAAATGGAAAGGTTTACTATGCGCTAGAAGGTAGTATCTTCGTAGCCGGTTCCTCGATCCAATGGTTACGTGATGGTCTGCAAATGCTACAAAAAGCGAGTGATTCAGAAGATGCAGCGAAGCGTTCGACTAGTGATGACGAAGTTTACGTCGTACCTGCTTTTGTTGGACTTGGCGCTCCTTACTGGGATCAAGCAGCACGTGGCTCTATGTTTGGTCTTACTCGAGGAACAACAAAAGAGGATATCATCAAGGCGACACTACAATCCATTGCCTACCAAGTTCGAGATATCATCGATACGATGCAAGATGATACAGGCATCCAGATTCCTGTGTTAAAAGTCGATGGAGGTGCAGCCAATAATGAATACTTGATGCAGTTCCAAACCGATATCTTGAATGTACCGATCCAACGTGCCGGTAACTTGGAGACCACTGCATTAGGTGCTGCCTTTCTTGCAGGATTAGCAGTTGGTTATTGGAAAGATACGGATGAAATTCGTGAGTTTTACGAAGCTGGTAAAATCTTCGAGGCGGAAATGCCAGAAGAGCGTAGAGAAAAACTTTACACTGGTTGGAAAAAAGCCGTGAAAGCAACTCAAGCATTTGAGTAAAGGGAGGGAACACAAGATGTTTTCAAAAAAAACAAGACAAGATAACATTGACCACATGAAACAAGAAGAATTAGATCTTTTGATTATCGGGGGCGGAATCACTGGTGCAGGTGTAGCAATCCAAGCAGCTGCTTCAGGTATTAAAACCGGTTTGATCGAAATGCAGGATTTTGCAGAAGGAACGTCTTCACGCTCAACCAAGTTAGTTCATGGGGGGATTCGTTACCTAAAAACGTTTGACGTTGAAGTGGTAGCAGATACAGTAGGAGAACGTGCAGTGGTACAACAAGTGGCACCGCATATCCCTAAACCAGATCCGATGTTATTGCCGATTTATGAAGGAGAAGGCGCAACGACATTCAATATGTTTTCTGTAAAAGTAGCGATGGATCTTTATGATAAATTAGCAAAAGTAACTGGAACGAAGTATGAAAACTATACGTTGACACCTGAAGAAGTTCTTGAACGTGAGCCGTTTCTTAAAAAAGATGGCTTAACAGGTGCCGGTGTTTACTTGGATTTCCGGAATAATGATTCCCGTTTAGTGATCGATAATATCAAAAAAGCGGCAGAAGACGGAGCATATCTGGTCAGCAAAATGAAAGCTACCGGTTTTATCTATGAAGGTGACCAGATCATCGGAGTCAAAGCGCGTGATTTGTTAAGTGATGAAGTCATTGAGATCCGAGCAAAAGTAGTGATCAACACAAGTGGACCATGGGTGGACAAGATCCGTAACCTGAACTTCAAGCGTGCGATCTCACCAAAAATGCGTCCGACAAAAGGCGTCCATTTAGTAGTAGACGCGAAGAAACTGCCTGTGCCACAGCCTACTTATTTCGATACAGGAAAACAAGATGGTCGGATGGTCTTTGCGATTCCTCGTGAAAACAAAACGTATTTTGGGACAACAGATACCGATTACCAAGGCGATTTTACAGACCCACAAGTAACACAGGAAGATGTGGATTACTTACTAGATGTGATCAATCATCGTTATCCAGAAGCAAATATCACTTTGGCTGATATCGAATCAAGTTGGGCAGGATTACGTCCGTTATTGATCGGCAATGCCGGTTCTGACTACAACGGTGGTGACAACGGTTCGATCTCAGATAAAAGTTTCCGTAAAGTTGTTGATACGGTGACGGATTACAAAGAAAGTAAGGTATCACGAGTAGAAGTCGAAGATGTGTTGAATCATTTAGAAAGTAGTCGTGATGAAAAAGCACCATCCACTGTTTCTCGCGGTAGTTCATTAGAACGTGAACCAGATGGACTAGTTACTTTATCTGGTGGTAAAATCACCGATTATCGCAAAATGGCAGAAGGCGCGATGAAATTGATCCGTCAACTGTTACAAGAAGAGTATGGTGTAACTGTAAAAGAGATTGATTCCAAGACTTATTCGATCTCAGGCGGCGATTTTGATCCGACGAAACAAGAAGAAATGGTCGAAGAATATACAAAAATCGGTGTGGAAGCAGGTCTTGATGAAAAAGATGCTGCATATATCGCAGATTTCTACGGAACAAATGCGAAACACATCTTTGAATTAGCGAAAGAAATGAGTCCTTATCCAGGATTGACTTTGGCAGAATCTGCACGTTTGCGTTACGGTTTAGAAAACGAAATGGTCTTAGTTCCAGGTGACTATTTGATTCGCCGTACCAACCATCTACTTTTTGAAAGAGATCAGTTAGATGCCATCAAACAACCGATCATTGATGCGATTGCTGCATACTTTGAATGGACAGATGAAGAAAAAGAACGTGAAACGCAACATTTAGAGCAACTGATCGCTGAGTCAGACTTACGTGACCTGAAAGGAGAAAAATAAAATGAATGCAGACATGACCCAAATCATGGGAGAATTTATTGGAACGATGATTTTGATCCTTTTAGGGGACGGCGTATGTGCGGCAGTTAATTTAAACAAAAGTAAAGCGCAAGCCTCCGGTTGGATCGTCATTGCATTTGGTTGGGCAATGGCTGTGACGATGGCAGTATTTATTTCAGGATTCATGGGACCCGCTCATTTAAATCCTGCGGTAACACTTGGGATGGCAATGACAGGGGCAATCGGTTGGAATTTGGTTTTCCCATTCATCATCGCGCAATTACTAGGTGCGATCGTCGGTGCGGTACTTGTTTGGTTATCTTATTTGCCACATTGGTCAGCGACAAAGGATCAAGGGGCAATCTTAGGAACCTTTGCGACTGGACCAGCCATCCGCAACTATCCTGCTAACTTTATTACAGAGTTGATCGGTACGTTCGTTTTAGTCTTAGGACTATTGGCATTTGGCCAAACAGAATTTGCGGGTGGAACAAATGTCTTTGCTGTTGGAGGATTGATTTTAGCTATCGGGTTATCACTAGGTGGTTCAACAGGATATGCGATCAATCCAGCTCGTGATCTAGGTCCACGTATCGCTCATGCGATTTTACCAATCGCTAATAAAGGTGGTTCTGACTGGGGTTATTCATGGGTACCGATTGCAGGACCAATGGTTGGGGCAATCGTCGCAGTAGGCATGTACACGTTGATGGTTTAATGAAATAAATTTTCTATATTAAAATAAATGGTTCTCTTGGTCGTTATTCACAAACCAAGAGAACCATTTTTAATTGATCAGTCAAGTCATAATAACAAGAGAGTCGATAAACTTACATCAAGCTTTGATAGATGTCGATGATCTCTAACACGTTCGTTTCTCTTGGATTTCCTGGGGTACAGACATCATTGAACGCATCTTCAGCAATTTTTGCAATATCCGCTTCTTTGACTCCTAGTTCGGAGATCGTCGCAGGAATACCAACTTTTTTCGACAAAGCATCAATCGCTTCGCAAGCGGCATCACGAATGTCCTCGATGGAACGAGATTCTGCGTCTTTGATGTTCAACGCCTTCGCGATTTCTCGATATTTATTGCCTGTAAACTCTTTATTGTATTTCATGACTGTTGGTAATAAGGCAGCGCAAGCGACACCGTGGGGGATGTCATACCATGCGGATAAAGGATGCGCCATTCCATGGACAAGGCCTAACCCAACATTTGAAAAACCCATTCCTGCCAGGTACTGTCCTAAAGCCATATCTTCTCGGCCTTTTGGATCACCATTCACGGAATCGGCTAAACTACGACCGATGATCTCAATGGCTTTGAGATGGAACATGTCACTCATTTCCCATGCGCCTTTCGTGATCAACCCCTCGATAGCATGAGTCATCGCATCCATCCCAGTTGCCGCACATAAGGCTTTCGGCATCCCCATCATCAGATCGCTATCAACAAAGGCAACGATTGGAATATCATGGGGGTCGACACAGACAAATTTACGTGAACGCTCTTTGTCTGTGATCACATAATTGATCGTGACTTCAGCCGCCGTACCAGAAGTAGTTGGAACAGCTAAGATCGGCAAGCTTGGATGTTTTGTATCTGCCACACCTTCTAGACTACGGACATCAGAAAACTCTGGATTCGTTACGATGATTCCAATGGCTTTGGCTGTGTCGATCGGCGAACCTCCGCCAATTGCCAGGATCACATCCGCTTTTGCTTCTTGAACGAAAGTCACGCCCTCTTTGACATTCTCGATCGTTGGATTAGGTACGATACCGTCGTAGATTTCATAAGCAATCTCTGCCTCATCTAATAAGGTGGTGACTTTTGCTACGACACCGATTTTATGCAGCTCTTTATCAGTGATCACCACTGCTTTTTTGAAATTTCTGGCATGAAATTCCGTTGGGATAGCTGCAATAGCCCCTTTTCCATGATAGGATGTTTCATTTAAAATCATTCGATTTGCCATTTGGTTTACTCTCCTTTAGGTAGGTCGGTTTCAGAAATTATATATTCTGGTGGATAACGCAGTTTTTTGAAATAATAGGTGCGATCTTTTTTATTGAATGTCCGCACCACACGGCAAGGATTTCCTACTGCTAAAGAATTAGCTGGAATATCCTTCGTGACGACACTTCCTGCCCCAATCACTACATGATCACCGATTGTCACCCCGGGCAGTATGGATGTATTTGCTCCGATCCAGACGTTGTCGCCGATCGTAACAGGCGCCCCAAATTCTGCTTGGTGCTCTTGTCGTAAAACAGGATCTAAGGCATGGCCGGCTGTGTAGATCCCAACATTTGGGGCAAGTAAGACATCCTTACCAATCGTGATCGGAGCAACATCAAGTAACGTGCAATTATTATTGGCTAAAAAGTTTTCTCCAACGGTGATGTTGATTCCATAGTCGCAATGAAAGGGTTGTTCAACAAAGAGTTTGTCCCCAGTTTGCTTGAACATTTTTTTGATCAATTGCTGACGTTCAGATAATTTTCGAGGATGGATATGATTGAATTCATAAAGGAGATCTCTCGTGACCAAACGAAGCTGCAATAATTCTTCATCTTGACGATAGACCTCACCAGCAATCATTTTTTCGACATTGGATTTCATTTTGCACCTCATGATTGCTAATCGTTCAAATAACCAGCACGGGGGACAACCCCAAACGCATCAGCCAGTAATTTCAAATTGTCATCTTCTAACGTTTGTTTGATGCCACCTTGGGCCATAACGATCGTATAGACTTGTGCGGCTTTTTCAGCTGTTTCAATCAATCCAAATGTTTCATCCATGTCTTTTCCAGAGCCATAGATCCCATGTTGTGGCCAAACGACCAAACGCGTTTCTTTCATTTTTACAGCAGTTGCTTCGCCGATTTCATTCGAACCGGGAACTAACCATGGAATGACCGAGATACCTTCTGGGAAGACAACTAGGCACTCTGTACACATTTGCCATAATGTACGTGTAAATTCGCGTTCAGAAAGTGGATGGCTAAAAGTCATGGCTAACAAGTGTGTTGCGTGACAATGCATGACGATGCGGTTATCTGGATCGACACTCAATCGAGCGATATGGCTCATAAAATGACTTGGCAATTCAGAAGTGGGAACAGCGTCAGGGGCTAATCCCCACAAAATATCGATTGCGTGACCATCTCCGGTCACACGGATCAATCCAAGATTTTCTTCTGGTGCTGCCTGTACATTTTTAAAATATTTTCCAGACCCTGTCACTAAGAAATATCTTCCGGCTAATTGTTGGGCATCAAATGGCAACGGCAGTGTTCGTAAGACTTTCACAGGGTCGATAAAAGGTAAGACTTGCGCTTCTTCTAATAAATAGGTGATATTCCCACCATTACGTTCATCCCATCCTAGGCGGTACATATTGGTTGTTGCTTGAATCATCTCTTGTACAAATGGAGCAGTGAGCATCGCTAATTTTTTCACGAGTGAGACCTCTTTTCTTTTTCTGATGAATAGAAGGAACATGTAGTATGGTTATTTTGTAAATAAACAGAAAGAACCTCAAAATCAGTTAGACGGATTCTCGAAGGCTTCTGTTGATAGGTGAGGGGCTTTTTTACAACTTGATAGATAGTGTTCATGAAGCAACACTTCGGTCATAAGCCAGAAAAATCAAAAATGAAACAGCCATTTTCGCTTTTCCTGGCTTATGCCTTAGTGCTGAACGCTTCTTTCACGATCTGATAAACGGTGTTCAAGAAGCTGACCTTCAACATTAAGCTAAAAAATCATAAAATATGAGGAGCTATTTTTTGATTTTCTATCTTACTGCTCAGGTCAGAACGCTTCTTTCACGACCTATGATAAACGGTGTTCGAAAGCCAGCTCCTTCAATATTAAGTCAAAAATTGAAAAAATATGAGGAACTATTTTCTCGATTTTCGTCTTAATACTCGGAGCTGAACGGCTTTCTTACAACCTCTGATAAACGGTGTTCAAGAAGCTGACCTTCAACATTAAGCTAAAAAATCGTAAAATATGAGAAGCTATTTTTCGATTTTCTATCTTACTGCTCAGGTCAGAACGCTTCTTTCACGACCTCTTACTTTGTACGTCTTTTTCGTATTGTAGGACTTCTTGGTACCAGTCCATGCCTACTGGGACGTTGTTGATTTCACAGAAGTAATTCCAAACGTCGGCGTATGGGAAGTCTTTTAATTCTTCAGTGAAGGCTAAGCGTTTGGTGAAGTCGAAGTTTAGTTCGGCTTCTTTTAATTCTTCGATTGGTTCAAGCATGGCTTTTAACAATGCTTTTTGGGTGTTTCTTGTACCGATTGCCCATGCGGCGATTCGGTTGATGGTTGCGTCAAAGAAATCGAGACCGATCGCTGTTTTTTCAAGTAACTGATTGCGGACTAATTCTTTGCCGATTTCTTGTAATTCATCATCCATGATCACCACATGGTCTGAATCCCAACGCACAGGACGAGAGACGTGAAGCATGATCCCTTTTGAGAATAAGGCTAAAGACGAAAGTTTGTTGGAGATGACTTCAGTTGGATGGAAGTGTCCTGCGTCTAGACAGATCAATTTGTTACGTGTCAAGCCATAGCCCATATAAAATTCGTGTGAACCTACTGTGTAAGCTTCGGCACCAAGTCCGAATAGTTTGGATTCCACGGCATCTTGCGTATATTCTTCATTGAGTTCTTCTGAGAAAATCTCATCTAAAGATTCCATCAACCGATGGCGTGGAGATAGGCGGTCGATTGGATTGTCTTTCATTCCATCAGGCATCCAAAAATTATCGATACAGGTTTGTCCGATTTCTTTTCCCATATACTCGGCGATTTTACGAGCGCGTTTCCCATGTTCGATCCAGTAATCCCGTACTTCTTTGTCTGGATGAGCAAGTGTCAAGCCATCTTTCATCATTGGATGAGAGAAGAAGGTCGGGTTGAAATCAAGACCGATACCTTGTTCTTTTGCCCATGCGACCCATTTCTCGAAATGTTTTGGTTCGATCTCATTTAAATCGACTGGTTCATCTGTATCTAGATACATGGCATGTAAATTCAATTTATGATTCCCAGGGATCAATGAGAAGGCTTTTTCTAAATCTTGGCGTAATTGATCCGGCGTATGTGCGGCTCCAGGATAGTTCCCTGTAGCCATGATGCCACCAGTCAGTTCTCCATCTGGTGTCAAGAATCCTTTGACATCATCGCCTTGCCAACAATGCATTGAAATCTTCACTTCTGCGAGTTTCTGCAAGACTTCCTCGGTATCAACACCGATACTCGCATATTTTGCTTTGGCTTCTTCGTAACGTTCTTTGACATTCATCATATTGAATCTCTCCTTTTATATTAAAAATTCTTTGTATCTAGCAAGTGCTTGTGTCATTTCCTCGGTATGTCGAGGGTGAAAAGTGGCTAATGAAACGGAATCTCTGATTGCTTCACGCGCCAGTTGCAACGTACCGTAGCCGTTCGTAGCAATCATTTGGACCATTAGATTGCCAATAGCGGTCGCTTCATCTGGTCCTGCTTCGACTTCGATATTGCAAATATCGGCTGTCAGCTGATTAAGGAAGGTATTGTTTGAACCCCCACCGACGATGTGTAAATGATGAAATTCTTTTCCGGTGATCCGTGCTAAGTTCTCTAGTTCGACAGCGTAGCATAGAGCTAAATTGTCATAGATACAGCGAGCCAGCTGACCAGGGGTTTGAGGGATAGATTGGTTTGTTTCTTTACAATAATCTTGTAATTCTTGAATCATATTTTGGGGATTCAAGAAACGTGGGTCGTTGACATTGATCAGTTGTTGGAAAGGCGCTTCTTGTGCGGCCATTTCTGCTAATTCAGCAAAGCTGTAGGTGCCATCTTGTAGGCGAGCTACTTCTTGGATCAACCACATCCCCATGATATTTTTTAAGAAGCGAATGGTTCCTTGGACGCCCCATTCATTTGTAAAATTAGCATCAAAAGCTTCTTTCGTAGAAATCCCTTCAGGAATCTCCACGCCCATCAATGACCAAGTGCCAGAACTGATATATGCCCAATCTTTGCCAGTCGCGGGTGTGCCGACGACTGCTGAAGCAGTGTCGTGAGAAGCAATCGTGATGAAGGTCGCTTTTGGCAGATCATAGGTCGGGAATTGGGTGGTTTGTAATTCGCCTAGAATCTGTCCGGGTTCGGTGATTCGTGGAAAAAGGGTCGCGTCGATGCCTAGAACTGCTAAAATATCAGGATCCCATTTCCGTGTTTCTAAGTTCAGAAGCTGCATAGTAGATGCATTAGTCTTTTCAGTGACTGCTTCTCCAGTGAAGAGGTAACCGAGTAGATCAGGCATCAATAGCAAGCGATGGGCATTTGTTAAAGTTTCTTTTTCTTCAACAAGTAATTGAAACACCGTGTTGAATGGTTGCAGTTGGATACCTGTTTTTTGGTAAAGTTCATCTAGTGGCATGTTTTGTTCAAATTGTGGGATGGCATCTTTCGTTCGCTCATCACGATAGCTTGTCGGGGCGTCGATCAAATGACCATCAACATCAAGCAAGCCATAATCGACACCCCACGTATCGATGCCGACATAACATTCTGCGATACCTTGTTGCTTGGCTTTTTCCAAACCTTTTAAGATTTCAGTGACTAGGTGTGTGAGCGGCCACTTTGCGACACCATCGATTTTTTCAAATCCATTTTTGAAGCGATGGACTTCCTGTAAGTCAAAACGGCCTAATTCATTAAGATTGGCATGGATCAAACGACCACTTGAAGCGCCAATGTCGATAGCAAGATAATTCATCAAAATTCCTCCAATTTGTTTTTGCTTGTATCAATGAAAACTAGACTTCATTTGGGAGTGGCTTCTTTTTAAAAGTAAGGAGAAGAAAAAGAATACCTAAAATGGTCATCAAAATGCAGCCATTGATAAAAATATTTTGTAAAGCATCAGAACCGATACCGAATCTTTCCAAAAGTTGATGTCCGTAGGGTGAAACAAAATTACCGATGTTTGCTAGAACGAGAATAAAGGAAGTGGTACTTGCTTTTGCTGCCTGCGGGACTGAACGAGTGGCATCATTGAAGATGTAAGGAACGAACAAAGCGAAGGCGATACCGTTCAGTGCAGCCCCTATACCGATCATAAATAAATGATTGGCTGTCAAGATGAGGAACAAGCTTGCTGCCATGATGAAAAAAGAAATAGGCAACGTCCAGCGTTTCAATCCTTTGTAAATCAACCCGAATAAGAAACCAGCAACCATGTTAGCGATCTGCATAAAAGAAAGAAGCGTTCCGGCATCTGATTCTGTTCCTAGATTTTCAGTCACGATGAAAGTCGAAAGCTTGACGACAACGATCATGTAGAAAATGCAGAGAAAGAAAATCAAAATGCCATACATGACAGTGGTAGGACGGAGTGTCCCTTTTGTTGATACTTCTTTTTTAGAAGTGGTATTCTCTTTTTTCTTGGGTGGTTCAGGGACAAAAGCCATAAATAAGAAGATGATTGGAATGGTGATCAAGTAAACTAAAAATGCTTTTTGCCAGCCAAAAGTGAGGAGACGTCCGGCAGTGAAGGTCATGACTGCAGCCCCTAAACCTTGAAAGGCGGATTGAAAGCCAATCAATGTGGCTGCTTCTTCACCTTCAAAAAATTCGCTGATCATACTAACTGCCAAAGAATTGAAGAGACCAAAGCCGGCGCCTAATGCGGCGCGGGAGATCATCAGCAAATAGAAATTGGCGGTGAAGACGGGTAACACGCCAGCAACTCCAGCCAGCAATAATCCAAGTAAGACAGTTTTTTTCTGTCCGATGGTTTTTGCGATCAAACTGCTCAAAGCAATGAAAATAACGACAGTCAGTTGAGGGATGGTCATCAGTAGCTCGACGGATGAAGCGGATTGATCATTGAAGTAACCTAACATCATCGGTAAAGCGGATGCAATAGCAGTATTTGACGTTAAAACTAAAGAAATGGATAACAGCGACAGTTTCATCAACCAAGTCTTTCTCATAGCTTGTTCCTCCAGATGAAGATGTATTTGTTGCACTCATCATATCTTGTAACCCTTTTCACAACAATGTCAGTATGTTACTATATTGGTGTCAAATTTACATATCAAGGGGGAGTAAAGCTATGAATCCGTTTGTACAAAAGATCTTTCTGCCGTATACACCCGAAGAGTTAGAACAGCGAAAGACGGGGCAATGGATCAAGGAATTTGAAGGAGAAAACTTAGACGAACAAGACCAGCAATTCAAATTAGACGATCACCATCTTTTTCAAGAAAATAATATTTTGATTCGCCAACATCGCCGCTTCGCTCATTATCCACTACATTCCCACCATTTTTTAGAATTCAATTATATGTATTGCGGTACTTCAGAACAGATCGTCAACGGTCTGCCAATCACTTTGAAAGAAGGACAATTATTACTTTTAGATACAAATAGTCGCCATGAATTAATGCCTTTGGGTGAAAAAGATATTTTGTTGAATTTCTTATTCAAAACAAATGATATCAACATCAATCTTCTGAAAAAAATCGATAATCGCAGTGGGGGATTGACCTATAATTTTTTAATGAATGCCATTTTAGAACCCGGTTATAATGAAACACATCTTTTGTTACACTTAGCAAAAGAACCAGAGATCCAAGTCACGTTGGATCAGATGATCCTCGAATACTTTTCAAAAAAACATCTAGGGAATGAAATCATGAACGCTTTTTCACAAGTATTATTTTTACAGCTTTCTAGAGTCTATCACTCACAATTAGCAAAAATATACAAAAAAGATGGACAAAGCAACTTGATGATCAAAATTCTGCAACGGATCGAAAGTGATTATCGAACATTGAACCTAAAAACATTGGCAGATGAGTTAGGGTATAATCCGAATTATCTATCTAATTTAATCAAGCAGCAGACAGGTAAATCCTTCAAACAATTGATTACGAACCAACGATTACATGAAGCACATGATTTGATTTTATCTACTCGCTTTTCGATCGAGGAGATTGCAACCAGTGTAGGGTTTTCCAATAAGACCCATTTTTATAAAAAGTATCGAGAATACTTTGGGGATACGCCGATCGCCGTTCGCAAACGACGCTGAAATAGTTATTTATACATACAAAGCCAACTGCGAAGAGGCCGGGGCTGAATCATTTTTCCTCGAGAAATAAGGCCCATCCACGAAAATTGTTTTTCAAATTTTTGTGGATGGCGCCTTATTTTCCGAAGAGATTCCTTCTGTTCTCGCCGATTATTTGGTTTTGGGTGGTACGAGAGGATTAAGGTCCCGCTCTTAGATTGCGTTTGACTTTTTTCATTTGCTAGAAGCTACTTATTTCAACTTAGTTAAAACATCTTCTGGAACTTGGTTTTCATCGATCGCCGTGGGTCCAGAGGTCACTCGTTTTTGACTTACTTCTGCTTTGACATAACTATTTGGTTCGAATGGCGTTGGATTTTCTGAGGAGATCGTGTAACCTAACTGGATCGTTTTGCCATCTTTCGTCACAAAGTTCAAGTCATAGTCATACGACTTCAACCCCCGAACTTTCTCACCGCTGCCATCCAGTGTATCAGTCAATGGTGGTACTGCTTCTGGTACTTTTGCGTAAGCTACTTGACTTTTGTAGGTCTGATCGTAATATTCATACCCTTTGTAGCCACCAAACAATAACAGTAAAAGAGCAATAGCTCCAATCAATTTTTTCATCTTATCCATCCTTTTCTATTTACTTGATTATCAAGATTATCGCCGATTTACTCATCGTTTGAAAATCGAAAAACGTGACAATTTTGAAATGTTGTGCAAAAGAGCACAATTCAGGTGGTTTAGTATTCGTTTGACATTCTGGCAACCGCTTGCTATAGTAAAAAGGAAAAATAAATAAAACCTAGATGAACGAGGTATTTTGATGAGTGTAGTAGGTATCTAATCGAGTAAGTTGAATAACCAATAAAGCAGTAGGCTTATTTGGTGTGCTTATAGATGGTACCTGTCTGAAACATTTCTTGTAATCAAATCAAGGGGAGGACATGTCTTATTTTAGCTGTGTCCTGCCCTTTTATTCTATTTTAGGTCTTTATTTATTTTGGGGACAGGTATCTCTTCAAGAAAAGGAGAGAATATGAATCATACAATCAAACAATTACAATTTGAACAAATCAGAAAAGAAGTGATTGCCCGAGCAATCGGAGATCATACGAAAGAACGTCTGGCAGAAATGTCGATCCCGACAAATCTTCAGACCGTAGAAACAAGACAAACAGAAACGAAAGAAGCCCGTACGATTTTAGAAAGTAGCCAGCACGTGCCCTTTATGGGGCTGACACGAATTGTGGCATTAACTGACCAAGTGAAAAAAGGCTTGATCTTAAAACCCGCTGAATTGATGGAATACGCCGATTTTTTAAGAAGTAGTCGAATGATCACTCGCTTCTTTGAAAAAAACCAATATCAAACGCCATTACTGTATGCGTACAGTAAAAATCTACCGGATCTGCAAGCGGTGGAGGACTTAGTTTATGAACAAATCAAGAACCAACAAGTCGCAGATGAAGCATCGAAAAATCTGCGTAAAGTACGAAAACAAATCCAAACGGTAGAAAAAGAAATCCAAGATCGTTTGCTAAAATTCTTGCGACATCCTGGGAATAAAGAAATGATCCAAGAAGCGATGATCGTTCAAAAAGGGGAACACGCAACGATCCCGATCAAAGCGAGTTATAAAAATAAAGTAGCCGGAACGATCATTGAACAGTCGAATAAAGGTACGACGGTATTCATCGAACCAACAGCAGTCGCTAAAGCAAGCGCACAACATCAATTATTGAAAGCAGAGGAAATTGCTGAAGAATATCAGATTCTAGCAAGTTTGACTGGGGCATTAGCTGAAAATGAACAGGCAATCGATCAAATCATCGAAACGGTCACCGTTTTCGATATTATTTTCGCACGTGGGAAATACAGTAGAGAGATCAATGGCATCACACCTATCATCAATAAATCAGAACGCATCCATCTGAAACAAGCGAGACATCCACTGTTATCAGAAAAAGCTGTGCCCTTAGATTTTGATTTGGGTGCAGAATATCGTGGATTAGTGATCACAGGTGCAAATGCTGGTGGGAAAACAGTTGTTTTGAAAACAGTCGGATTGCTGACGTTGATGGCCATGTTTGGTCTGCAAGTACCAGCAAAAGATGGGACAGAGCTTGCCGTATTCGACGAAGTCTTTGTCGATGTCGGTGACCAACAAGATTTAGCGAATGCATTGAGTACTTTTTCTGGGCATATGCAAAATATCGCACAGATTTTGAATAAAGTGGGTAGAAATACCCTAGTTTTACTTGATGAGATCGGTAGTGGGACAGAACCAACAGAAGGGGCAGCTTTAGCAATTGCCATCATGTCTGCGATGTACGAAAAAGGGGCGTTGATGGTGGCGACGACCCATTATGGAGAAATCAAAGAGTTTGCGGAACGACATGAAGATTTCGTGCCAGCAGCGATGGCCTTTGACCGAGAAGCCTTACAACCAAAGTATCAATTACAGGTAGGAAAAACAGGGGAAAGCCAAGCATTGTGGATCGCTAAAAAAATGCAAATGTCAGAGGACTTGATCCAACAAGCTCAGCAGTATCTTTCTACGAAAGACTATTCAAGTGAAAAACGCTTATTCAAACAACAAGTGAAGAAGCAAGAGGTCAAGAATGAAGAAAAGGTTTTATTTTCAAAAGGGGACCGGGTATATGCCACCCAATACAAAAAAGAAGCATTAGTCTTTGAAGATACTGGAGAAGAGACGATCGTGATTTTTGTCGATAACCAAAAAGAAACCGTCCTTCGACAGCGTGTCCTTTTAAAAATGAGAGCAGAAGAACTTTATCCTGTAGGCTATGAGATCGATCATCTATTTACAGATTTTAAAACGAGAAAATGGGAAAGAGATATCGAACGCGGCTCAAAAAAAGCCCACAAAAAATTATTAAAAGAAACCCGTCAGCGTCAGGCTGCACGAAATGGAAACGCCGAAAAAAAAGAATAACAGATTCACAATGGCATACGAAGGATTGGAAGAGCTCGCAATAAAAACCGACAATTAATTGGTTCCACGTGGAAAGTACGGTAAAATAGATGAAATGACATTTTGGGAGTTGTTAAGTAATGAATGGAGCATCTGATTGGCGAAAAGAAATTCGCACGATTCCGAATCTACTATCGATTATAAGAATTCTTTTATTGCCTTTTTATTTGTATTTTATGAGTAAGCAAGCTTTCTATCTGGCTGGATCGATCATCCTCTTTTCAGGAGTCACAGACTTTTTAGATGGATACATCGCCCGAAGATTCAATCAGATCACCGAACTTGGAAAAGTTCTTGATCCAATCGGTGATAAGTTGACCCAATTGGTCTTGATCATCTCCATGGCATGGGAACGTCCGTATATCTGGCTCGTTTTAGCTTTATTTATTGTGAAAGAAGCATTTATGCTGATTGCTGGGATCGTTGCTTTGCGTAAACAGGTCAAATTAGATGGAGCAAAGTGGTATGGTAAATGGGCGACAGCTGTGATTTATGTAGGGATGATCCTGCTGTTACTTTTCCCGGCGATTCCTGAAGGATGGGTCATGGTGATATTTGCAATCATTACCTACAGTCTGGCTCAGTCCTTTGTTTTATATGCTTTGGAGTATCGTAAACTACTGAAGCGCTAGGTAGATTGGTGTATCTTATTGTTGTCACAGCGAATGAGAAGAGCACCGTTGCAATTTATGTGAAGAATTTATCGAAAATCAATCGAAGTCAAAACTGGCTGAGATTGATTTTTTTTAGTTTAAGATAGAAAAAGCGAACTTAATGCAAAAAAATAGCTGGTAATAGGCCAAAGCATAGACGTAGCAATGATTCAAGAGTAAATATTTCAAGGAGTTAGGCAATATGTGAAGTTGAAATTACACAGAGAAGACTATATGATTTTATTATAATCTATTCGAGAAGCAGGTAGTTCACAAAAAATAAGGTCGATTCAATCAGTCGCAAGTACATATTTTAGGTTTTACTATCAATAATCAGAAGGAGAGGTAATTTATGAATCTATCGAATATTCAATCTAGCGAAGAATACTTAAAACATTATAGAGAATTTATGGAAGACTGTTTTTCCATCAACTATCCACTTTTAGCTTCTTTTTACAAAGAACTTCATCATCGTTTTTTAGAGGTCGTCTCTCAAAAGGACGGACCAGTGTTTGAGCAATTACAAGAGCTGTTAGGGATCGATGCGCAGTTACAGATACTTTACGAAATGGCGGAATGTATCGAATCGTTGAAATTAGAAATGAATGAAGAGAAAATCATTGAAATGATCAAGAGAGATAGCTTCTCTTTTTATAGAGAACGGATTGGGTTAACGAAGAAAGATCCTATTCCACGCGGATTGATCTATCTGAGTGAAAAATAGCTAGTCAATTTTACAGCTATTTCTCTATCAAGGGAAAAGGTTCGACATAGTTTTTAATACACATGATCAGCGACTGTTTGTCTAGTAGAACATCTCTTTTGTCCTATTCTTGTGATAATTATCATGTATTCTAGTATGGATTAGATTTTAATATACAGAAAAGCTGTGACCTAAGTGTTCAGCTCTGAGAAAAAAGCGTGAAACCCAGAAAATTCCTCTTGGAATTTTTGAGGTCTCACGCTTATTTCTGAAGGAGCTACTTCACATTATCGCCAAATAATTACTGGATCTTCTGCTTGCACGATCCTGTCACTCTGGGATAAGAGAAAATCTACTGCGGAGGCGCCGATTTTTTTAGGGGAGAAATCAATAGTCGAAAAGGCTAATATCTCACTATATGGTAGATTTCCTTCACCTATGACAGTGAAATCTTTTTTATGAATGAATCCTGCCTGTTTCATTCCTGAAATTACACCGGCTGCTGTATCATCGCCATTGACATAGATTACCTCTGGAATAGAGGCGTGAGTTGTAATCTCTATTGCGAACGCATAGCCATCTGCATAGGTTTCGATACCAGTGAAATAGTTTTTTCCTTCAATCGCCTTTCCAAAATACGTTTCATAAGCAGTTAATTTGTTTTTTGTGGTCTGGCTTTGTGAGGCACTGCGTTTAGTAGTAAAGATGACTCTGGAAATACCACGGGTATGCAGGGTAAGAAACAATTGATCATACGCTTTTTTTCGATCCGGATAAATCATGGCAAGGTCGTCATTGTCCATCTTTTCAGTTGAGACGATTTTTCCTTTGAAGCGAAGAGGTTCAAGTAGTTCATCATTTTTTGTTCGTGACGTCAGAATAAGACCGTCGATCATTTTTTGCTCTAGTAGTGTGTAATAGTGACTCTCCGTCTCCTTTTCGTAATAAGTAGGGAGTAATAATACTTGATACCCTTTACTTTTTGCCTGATACAAGATACTATCCACCAATTGATTATAGCAAGAACTATTGTTAGGCAAGGTAACACCTAAAGTATAGGTTTCTCCTTTACTCAATTTTACAGCATTGCCGTTCACCACATAGTTCGTCTCTTCAATAACGGATTGGACTTTTTTTCGTAAATCATCGGATACGTAACGGTCGTTATTTATCACTCTGGAAACGGTAGATTTGGATACTCCTGACATTTTTGCGATCTCTCGAATCGTAACGATGGGATTTTCCTCCTTTTCTCTTGACTTGGGACGCGTCCCAGTAGGTATACTTTTTCTGAAAGGTGGTAATGGAATGACAATCAAAATGATCGCTGTAGATATGGATGGTACATTTTTGAATGATCAAAAGAAATACAATGAAGAACGCTTTAAGAAACTTTTTGACTTACTACAGGAAAAAGAAATAAAGTTTGTTGTAGCAAGTGGAAATCAATATTTCCAGTTGCGTTCATTCTTCCCTGATCTTTATAAAAGTATAGCATTCGTAGCAGAAAATGGGGCAAATATTTTAATTGGTGAAGACCATGTGTACAATGCAGAATTACGTCCTGAAAAAATCGTTCAGACGTTAGATGTATTGGAAGAGTTAGCGCCCATGAACTTGATCTTATGTGGGAAACAGAGTGCCTATCTCTCTAATACGGTTTCTAAGGAATTGTTTGAACGTGCAAGTTTTTACTACCCTAAGCTTGAAAAGGTAGAAGACCTGTATACGTTAGCTAAGGGAGAAGAAACGATTTTCAAGTTTGCTTTATCCTTCGATGAGCAAGAAGCGGCAGAAAAACTAACTGCCTTAAAGCATTCTTTAGGAGAGGGATTGATACCGGTCTCTAGTGGTCATGGAGATATCGATTTGATCATCCCTGGTGTTCACAAACTAAACGGGTTACGCTTGTTAGGCAAAAAATGGGGAATCAGTGAGGATGAGATTGCTACGTTTGGCGATAGCGGGAATGACTTTGAAATGATCCAACAGATCAAGCACAGTTTTGCTATGGAAAATGGACAGCCCAAGATCAAAGAAGCAGCTACGACGATTATCGGATCAAATAATACAGAGGCTGTACTCGATACAATCCAAGCAATTGTAGAAGAGAAATATACGTAACTTAGTGGTGGCAAATTACCGAAACATTGAGCTATAAGAAATAAGGCATCATCCACGAAAATTGTTTTTCAAATTTTTGTGGATGATGCCTTATTTTTCAAAGAGGTTCCATTTGTTTCCGCCGTTTATTCAGTTTTAAGTAGTGCGAGACAGAAACTTGCTGCGTTTATTTTTTGATGATCATATTGATGGCTTGTTCCATTTTTTTTGCTTGTTCCTCCACACTGTTTTCTGGATGCTCCAAGCAGTTTTTTAAATTTTCGGCAACGATCATCCCCATGACACGATCAATACTTGAACGAACAGCGCTTAATTGTGTAATGATATCCATACACTCTTTTTCCTCGTCAATCATTTTTTGAATACCACGAATTTGTCCTTCTGTACGTCTCAAGCGATTTAGAATTGTTTTGTTGTCAATAGTCATCATAGAACCTCCTACTCTTTTTTTGCAAATAATACCCTATATAGGTATTATTTGCAAATGAAAACTGCAACTTTTTGAAATTAAAAGTTTTAATGGTTGACATAATCACATTTATCGTGTTGAATATACCCCGGTAGGTATATTTTTCTAAAAAAAGAGGAGAGAATGAACATGGGATTATTTCAACTTAGTCAAACAATAACAGTAAAGGATTTGCAAGATAAATTAAAAGAAAACATCCAATTGATCGATGTTAGAACACCGGCTGAATACCGAGGTGGGCATATTAAGCAAGCGGAAAATATTCCTTTACACCGTATTAGTACGTATAATGGGGATAAACAAGCGCCAGTATACGTTATTTGTCAGTCAGGAATGCGTAGTAAGCAAGCGACGAAAGAATTAAAAAATCTTGGTTATCAGGCAATCAATATTCGTGGCGGGATGAATCAATGGTTTGGGGAAAAGATTGGAGGAAGATAAAAAATGAAATTTGTGATAATTGGCGGTGTTGCTGGAGGGATGTCTGCGGCTACTCGTTTAAGACGACTGCAAGAAGATGCAGAAATCGTTGTTTTTGAAAAAGGGCCCAATGTTTCTTTTGCTAATTGTGGCCTTCCTTACTATCTTTCTGGTGAAATAGATGAAAGAGAAAAGCTCTTGATCCAAACACCTGAAAGTTTAGCTGCACGCTTTCGTTTGGACGTTCGAGTGGAGCATGAAGTCACAGCGATTTTTCCAGAAACAAAAGAAGTGGAAGTTTCTCATGGAGGGGAATCTCGCAAAGAAACGTATGATGCCCTTTTGCTTTCTCCAGGAGCTAAACCCTTTATACCTGAGATCACAGGCTTGTCTGAGGCAAAAAATGTATTTACTGTGAGAAATGTTCCAGATGTTGATGCTATCATGGAAAAATTAGAGGAACAACCTCGTAAAGCAGTAGTTATTGGCGCCGGTTTTATTGGGATCGAAGTAGCGGAAAATCTAAAAAAACGTGGATTGGATGTAACGATCGTCGAACGGACTCCGCAAGTCGTACCGACGTTTGATGAAGAGATGGCTTCTTTTATACAAAAAGAATTAGAAAATAATGATGTTCAAGTTTTAACAAATTGTGCTGTTACTAGTTTTGAAGAACAAGGAAACATGCTTCGTCTAGAAAATGGCGAAATGTTAGAGTCAGATTTGACGATTCTTTCGGTGGGAGTCCAACCAGATAGTCGCTTAGCTGAGATGGCAGGTTTAACGTTGGGATTACGTGGCGGTATCGTTGTGGATGAGCATTATCAAACGAGTGATCCGGCAATCTTTGCAGTAGGAGATGCGATTGTCGTGAAACATCAAATCACGAAGGAACCTGCATTGATTTCTTTAGCTTCACCTGCGAATCGACAAGGACGACAAGCTGCTGATAACATGGCTGGGCGGCCACGCCTGAATCAAGGCAGCCTTGGAACGGCTATTGTTCGAGCATTTGGTCAGACAGCTGCCTCCACAGGTATCACAGAACGACAAGCAAAAAAAGCAGGTTTATCTTTTCAAGTCCTCCATGCTTCAGGTAAAGATCATGCTGGCTATTACCCTGGTGCAACGGACTTGTTGTTGAAATTGATCTTCCATCCGGAAACTGGGGAAATCTATGGAGCTCAAGGAATCGGTCAAAAAGGAGTAGATAAACGAATCGATATTCTTGCGACAGCCATTAAAGGGCATTTGACAGTCTTCGACCTGCCAGAGTTAGAACTGACTTATGCACCGCCGTTTGGTTCAGCGAAAGATCCAGTAAATATGCTAGGTTATATTGCGATGAATGTCATCGAAGGATTGAGTGAGATGATACAGTGGCATGAATTGCCAGAAGAATTAGCACATGGGAAACAATTGCTTGATGTTCGGAATAAGGAGGAATTGCAAAAAGGTTATTTCCCAAAAGCTAGCCATATCCCTTTATCTGAATTGCGTCAACGATTGGACGAATTGAATAAAGAACAAGAATATATCGTCAGTTGTCATAGTGGATTACGTAGCTACTTAGCAGAAAGAATCTTGAAACAAGCGGGATTCACTGTGAAAAATTTAGATGGCGCTTTTTCTCTGTACCAAGCCGTCAGACCAGATGAATTATGCTATCCTCAAGGGTAGAACTTGAGGGTGTGACCGACGTTCTTTGTAAGGGAAGTAGTAAGCTTGGATGATCGTTTTTCTATTTTAGAACTTGGCGCTTTTTTAGGCTGTTTTTTTGAAGGATAGGAGCTGACGAATGACAAAACTCCAACCTTTCATCGATACAACTAGACAGAATACGTCAATTGTTTATAGGCGATTCCTCAGTTTTTTTCTATAATGAACAACTAGTGAAAATGAAAGGGGATGGCAGAGATGCACAAAATGAAAAAAGTACTTTTTACTGCACTGATCGCCAGCAGTTTCTTTCTTTGTCAGACAGTCCGGGCAGATTCAAGTCAACTAGCATCAGAAACCAGTGAGTCACAGATGCAGGAGAGTCAGGAGCCACTAGACTCGTCACATACACCTCTTAACGAAACTGATCCATCAGATTCGACTCGCTGGGAGAAGTTGGAGCAACAACGTAAAGAAGTGGAAGATACGTTGGAACAAGCGAAACAACAACTTATCGAAAAACAAAGGGAAATCGATCAAACAGTGAACGATTTAGCAAATCAAGCAGCGAGTGATCGCGATGAGTTAGCTGAGAAAATAGCTGAAGAGCGAGAAAAAGCCGAATTAGCAAAACAAAAAATAGCATCTGCGACCCAACGGGCAACCGAAGTACAAACGGAATTGCAAGATTTAGCGACGTCTACGGTTGCGTCAGTGGATCAGACACAAGCGGATATTCAAGCAGCTCGTACGGAAATCCATGAAAAAGCAGCAGAAGCTCAAGCGGCAATGGCCGATTTCGAAGCAAGAAAAGCGGATTTGTCTGCTAGTATCCAACGAATCAAGGCGACCTTGCGTTCTGCTGGGGAACAGCCGGTAGAAGCGAAGACAGTTACTGAAACAGAAACAAAAGTAGTGGAAGAACAACCCGCGAAGACATTACCAAAAACGGGCGATCGTCGGTCAATTTATTTGTCGGTGATCGGTAGCTTGTGCTTGCTGGTTGTTTTTGTCGGTGCTGTGTATCAAAAAAGAGTTTGAGAATGACATCTCAAACTCTTTTTTGTTGTTTGAAAACAACGGATTGATTATTGGTCTATATTTATTTTGAAAAATAAATAGTCGGATAATAGATTTTTTCGTTCGTTTTCGTTGTTTTTACTGGTTTTTTGAATGTATTCAATCAATGCTTCCTATTTTTTTGGATAAATGGTATACTCGTTTTATTGTTTTTAGATATTTTCTAGAAAATTTACAAAAATAACGATAAACGCTCTTTCACGAGCGGAGAGAAAATAGGAGTGGAAAGAATGAAAGCATATATGCAACGAATGGGTCGCTCATTGATGTTGCCAGTAGCAGTCTTACCAGCGGCTTCTTTACTGGTTGGTCTTGCGAATTGGTTCGTAGGAGTAGGCATCAGTAATGCGGGAACGACCTTCTTAATGAATGCGGGGCTAGCGATTCTTAACCATCTTGCCTTATTGTTTGCGGTGGGTTTGGCATTGGGAATGTCAAAAGACAAAGATGGATCAGCTGCTTTGGCAGGATTGGTCGCTTACTTGATCCCTCAAACCGTTTTATCTGCGGATTCAGTACAAGGATTATTGCATCTGGGAGATCTCACTGAAGTCAATCCGGCTTTCAATACAATGGATAACAATGTATTTGTTGGAATCGTGGCAGGATTAGTCGCTGCTGCGATGTATAATCGGTTTAGCCAAGTGAAATTACCTATGGCCTTATCATTTTTTAGTGGGAAACGCTTAGTTCCGATCATGTCTGCCTTGAGCATGTTGGTTATTTCTGCGATATTATTATTTATTTGGCCAACTGTTTATGATGTGCTGGTTTCCTTTGGGAAGGGAATTTCTCAATTAGGGTTTGTCGGTGCAGGGCTATACGGTTTCTTTAATCGTTTATTGATTCCAACAGGCTTACATCATGCATTGAATTCTGTTTTTTGGTTCGATGTGGCAGGTATCAATGATATTGGGAACTTTTTAGCTGGACAACAAGCGTTAGATAGTGGAAAAGCAATAATTGGACAAACCGGTATGTATCAAGCTGGTTTTTTCCCAGTCATGATGTTCGGTTTACCTGCTGGGGCCTTTGCTATTTATCAAAGTGCACGTCCAGAAAAGAAAAAACAAGTCGCTTCCTTGATGCTAGCAGCTGGTTTTGCTGCGTTCTTTACAGGTGTGACTGAACCATTAGAATTTTCATTTATGTTTGTGGCGTGGCCGTTGTATGTTATCCATGCCATTTTTACAGGAATTTCATTAGCAATCAGTGCCTTTTTCCATTGGACAGCTGGTTTTGCTTTTAGCGCTGGTTTTGTGGATTACTTTTTGTCGTTGCAGAATCCAGTCGCCAATCAACCATTGATGTTGCTTGTTCAAGGAGTATTTTTTGCAGCTATCTATTATTTTGGCTTCCGCTTTGCCATCAACAAGTTCAATTTGATGACGCCAGGAAGAGAAACAGAAATTGGCGAAGAGACACCTGATATTGCTACGGGAACTAATGAATTTAGCCAACTAGCTGCGGTGATCTATGATGCACTAGGTGGAAAAGAAAATGTAAAAGCAATCGATAATTGTACGACACGTTTGCGTCTACAGGTAAAAGACACAGCAAAAGTAAATCAAGAAGCGATTAAACAAACTGGCGTCCCAGGGGTAAAAGCAATTGATCAAACAAATATCCAAGTCATTGTAGGTACACAGGTCCAATTTGTGGCAGACGAAATGACGAAACTCCAACAAGGTAGTAAGGGAGAGCGAGAGACCGCTCAATCAATTCCTCACCCAGATGTGCCGGTTTCTGCTTCAAAGACAAGTAAGGAAACAGTTGAACTCTATGCACCGGCGCTCGGTAAAATCATTCCGATCACTGAAGTCGGCGATCCTGTTTTTGCAGAAAAAATGATGGGTGATGGCTATGCAGTCCTGCCGGAAGCAAAAGAAATATTTGCACCAATCAGTGGAACGATCACTAGTATTTTTCCGACGAAACATGCACTGGGGATCGAAACAGACAATGGGCTTGAAGTGTTGGTGCATATGGGAATCAACACCGTTGATTTACAAGGAGAACCCTTCACTCTTTATGTCAAACAAGCACAACGAGTGGAACGAGGTCAATTATTGGCAGTTGTTGACTTAGCGATGCTAGAAAAAGCAGGCAAACAAACAGATATGATCGTTGTATTTACAAATAGTGAGAAAGTTGAAAGTCTAACCATAGAAAAAAGAGCGATGGTTGAGGCAAATGAGGTGATTGGACAAGTCCAGTCATTGTGAAGCGTATGTGAAAAAAACGAGTGGAGACCCTAGAAATATGGCAGGTCTTCACTCGTTTTTTTGTTTCGTTTTTGTTAAATCAATCGAACAGCCGTCCCGCTACAAGTGACCATCAACATCCCATTATCTGAACCTAAGACTTCATAATCCATCTTCATCCCGATGATCGCATTTGCGCCAAGTGCTTCTGCGCGTTGCGCCATTTCAGCTAATGCTTCTTCTCTTGCTGTTAATAATTCCCCTTCATAACTTTTTGAGCGTCCACCAAAAACGTTACGAATCCCTGCACCCAAATCTTTTAAGACGTTGATCCCCGTAATGACTTCACCAAAAACAATTCCCTCATAAGACTCAATGACTTGGTGTTCTACGCTATTTGTTGTTGTAATGATCATTTTGATCACTCCTTTCTTTAAGGAAAGTATAGCAAATATCTCTTTTTAGTCCTATCTTTATCTTCACGTGAATAAAAAAACTATCGTTCGGTATATCGCATTATTTCCATTACCCATAGGAGTTGATATATACTTAATACAGAATCAAGAAAACCCTTACAAAAAGGGTGCTAAACTGAAGGAGGGGAATTCGTTGAAGAAAAGTATCTTATTGCTTTCTCATAGTAAGAAGGTCACAGACGGCATCAAAGAGATGATTGAACAAATGCAACAGACGGATGACGTAGAAGTATTATCACTTGGCGGAAGCGAAGACGGAGAACTCGGTTCTGATCCGATGAAGATCGTTGATGCCGTCAATCAATCAGCCGATTCATCTGCTTATTTTGTCTTTGCTGATCTTGGTAGCGCAGTGATGAATTCAGAATTGGCAAAAGATTTATTGGAGGAAGCCCAACAAAAAAACTACTACTTGGTGGACGCCCCCTTAGTAGAAGGAGCCTTTGCGGCTGCTATTACAGCAGGAACAACCGACAATATCGAACAAATCATAGAAGAAGCGCAACAAGCAGGGAAGAAAGGGTGGCTGTAAATTGAAAAAAATCATGAATGAACCAGGGAATATCGTAGAAGAAATGCTAGAAGGAATCGTAAAGAGTTATCCAGAGCTAGTACATCGTGTAGCAGATTCTCGTGTAATTGCTAAAAATCAGTTGAACGAACAAGTCGGGTTAGTTTCTGGAGGTGGTAGTGGACATGAACCAGCTCACGCAGGTTTTGTCGGAGATGGCATGTTAAGTGCAGCAGTTTTGGGGGATGTTTTTACCTCACCGACACCTGATCAAATCCAACTAGCGATCAAAGAAGCAGATCAAGGAAAAGGTGTGTTATTGATCATCAAAAACTATACTGGAGATATATTGAATTTTGAAATGGCAAAAGAGTTAGCTGCTATGGATGAAATTGACGTCGAAGAAGTAGTGGTCGATGATGATATCGCGGTAGAAAACAGCACGTATACGGCAGGAAAACGTGGCGTAGCGGGGACCATTCTGGTTCATAAGATTTTAGGAGATGCTGCCAAAAATGGCGCGAGCTTGACTCAACTGAAGGAATTAGGAGAGCAAGTAGTTGCTGCGACCAAAACAATTGGTGTCGCATTACGGGCTGCGACTGTCCCAGAAGTAGGGAAGCCTGGCTTTGACCTAAATGAAGATGAAATCGAATACGGCGTAGGGATTCATGGCGAACCAGGTTATCGTCGAGAAAAACTTCAACCCTCTAAATTGTTAGCGAAAGAGTTAGTCACGAAAATTTTGAGTGAGTATACTGAAAAACCAAAAGAAGTCGGTGTCTTAGTGAATGGGATGGGCGGCACACCGTTGATGGAACAATTTGTATTCATGAATGATGTGTTGACGTTGTTGAGTGAAGAACAAGTGGATGTTACTTTCCATAAAGTCGGTGATTTGATGACTTCATTGGATATGCAGGGACTATCGTTAACAATGGTTGACTTAACAGAAACCACTTGGAAAGAAGCTTTAACAAGTCACGTAGAAACGATTGCATGGTAAAGGATGATGAAAAGATGAAGTTGACGGTAAAAGAGATCCAAGCATGGCTGACTCGCTTTGCTGAAGAGATCAAAGAGAAAAAAGCGTACCTAAGTGATTTAGATACCCCCATTGGCGATGGGGATCATGGGAATAATATGGGAAGAGGTGTGACAGCCTATGAAGCATCTTTTCAACAGGGGGCACCTGACACTATCAGTGATACCTTCAAGATGTTTTCTATGGCAATGATTTCCAAAGTAGGAGGCGCCTCGGGTCCTCTTTACGGTTCTGCGTTTATGAATTTGATGAAAGCAACAAAAGGAGTAGAGCAGATCGACTCACAGGAACAATTAGGTGAAATCATCCGTGAAGGAGCGAACGGCATCCAAGCAAGAGGAAAAGCGGAACAAGAAGATAAAACCATGTTAGATGTTTGGTTCCCTGTGGCTGACGCATTAACCGCAGGAAATCTTACGAAGGAAGTAATTGAACAGGCAAAAGAACACACAGCAGGATTAGTCGCGAAAAAAGGACGTGCTTCTTATTTAGGTGAACGTTCAGTCGGACATATTGATCCTGGTGCGGCATCTAGTGCCATCTTGTTTACTACGTTATTAGAAATAATCGACGAAATATAAAAAGGTTGGAAAGAAGTATTTAGCTTCGACAAATAAAGCGTCATCCACAGTGTTAACTTATGTGGATGACGCTTTATTTGTTCTGTCGTTTATCCCAATTAAGGAAAGATAAGTGGTTACTTGCTAGATATTCCCAATACCCCCGCCCACTTCTGGGTGATTGATTTCATCAACAACTGAGACTGTAACCGTTTTTTCCACTCTTGGATCTTCTGTTACGCCAAATGTCACGGCAAATTCGCCAGTTTTGTTTGCTTCAATCGAGGAATGCTTCACGTAAACATTTGCCTTTTGACCAAGGAGAGTCACTGCATTCGCGCCGGTTGCTTGGATCAGCGAGAGGTCATCCGTTTGACCTAACTGGACCGTTGCATCGAATGCTTGTAAAAAGAATCTAGAAGGAATAGTGTTATCTGAAGTGACGGTAAGATTGACAGTTTTAGTAAATAAACTTGAGTCTCCTTTGAGACCGAATGTAACAGTGTAATTTCCTGGCTCAGACTTGATTGTGGAGTGTTTGATTTCTACAGGCAAAGAATGTCCTAAAATATCAGTTACCTTGGCATCAGTCATGACAATCAACGTTTGTTCGTCCAATTGGTCGATCGAGACAGTAGCATCAGATGCGTCGACAAAGTAAAGACTTTCTTGCTCGTTCCCTGCGTCATTAGTAACTGTGACTTGGACTGTCTTGCGGATCTTTGGTTCTTCTTTGATCCCTAAAACGATTTGATACGTACCAGGGGTATCACTCACTATATTTGATTTCTTGATCACGACATCTACTGGATAGCCGCTAGAAGTCGTCGCTTGCGCATTTGTTGCTTGAAGGATTGCTGTTTCATCTACTTGCCCCACCTGAACCGTTCCAGCGTCAGCAGTTAATTGATAAATACCGTAAGTCGGACAGTCTTCAAGGTTATCGACGACAGTGACTGTGATTTCTTTTTCTACTGAAGACATGATCGTTGTACCAATTGTTGCACGATAGACACCTGGCGCGTTTTGTACATTGGCCGACTTGATGATCGGAGGGACTTCTACGCCAATTGAATTTGTGATGCGGGCATGAGAAGCTGTTAAAATATTCTCGTTAGAGGCTTCACCAACTTCCAATGTAACATCTGTCCCGCTAATGGCAAAAGCACCAATGAAATCAGTTTCGCCAGCTGTTGGATGTATTTCCTCAGCGCCAACAGGTTGAGAGACGTTCAAGTATGATACTGCACATAAAATCGCACTAGCAGATAAAGCAATTTTCAAAATCATCGATTTCATTTTTTATTCCTTCTTTCTAAAATAATTTTATTATCTATAACAATATAACAGCCGTTTGAGTTATTAACGTAACGACAATTATGTAATTAAAGAAAAATTGGTGCGTGCAATGTGAATAATATTTTTCAACAGATCGAGCAGTAAATGATTCAATATTCTAGCAGTAGAATCAATAAAGGCTTATCCAATTCAATCAATCTTCGTCTATCTCAAGATTCAAAAGCGACGTTATTTTTTATTGTTCGATTGATCAAGAAAAATTTTTTTGTTGACAAAAAAAACAGTGCGTTCTAAGATAGGAGATAGATGAATAAGGAATTAGACGATGAATAAAACGAAGTAGTGGGTAAAGCCAATGTTTCAGAAAGCTAGTGGTTGCTGTGAACTAGTACATGCTTTAGCGCGAATTACATTTTAGGAGTCTATGGCATGAAGCCACGCGACAGCGTTAAATGTTAGAGAGATATGTTTGGGAAACAAGCATATAATTTGGGTGGTACCGCGAAATTTCGTCCCTTGACTTGATTGTCAAGGGATTTTTTGTTGTCTACCCGTTAATAAATGACATGCTGGCAGGGACCTGCTTTCATAAAAAAAGATATGGAGGGAAATGTTATGAATATTATTGATGAATTAACTTGGCGTGATGCCATTAACCAACAAACCAACGAAGAAAGACTTCGCGAGCTTGTTGAAGAAAAGAGTATCTCGCTTTACTGTGGTGTCGATCCAACAGGAGATTCGATGCATATTGGGCATTTGATCCCATTCATGATGATGAAAAGATTCCAATTAGCAGGGCATCATCCATACATCCTGATTGGTGGAGGAACTGGAACGATCGGTGATCCAAGTGGACGGACAAGCGAACGTGTTTTACAAACGATGGAACAAGTCCAACATAATGTAGATGCACTATCGAACCAAATGCGCAAACTTTTTGGGAAAGATGCCAATATCACATTTGTGAACAACTATGACTGGTTATCAAATATTTCTTTATTAGAATTTTTAAGAGACTACGGAAAAAACTTCAACATCAATACGATGTTAGCGAAAGATATCGTGGCAAGCCGTTTGGAAGTCGGGATTTCATTTACCGAATTTACTTACCAAATCTTGCAATCGATCGACTTCTTGCACTTACACAGAACATACGATGTGCAATTACAGATCGGTGGAGCTGACCAATGGGGAAACATCACTGCTGGTTTAGATCTGATCCGTAAATTAGAAGGACCAGAAGCGGAAGCCTTTGGGTTGACGATTCCATTGATGCTGAAAGCAGATGGAACAAAGTTCGGAAAAACTGCCGGTGGTGCAATCTGGCTAGACCCTGAAAAAACATCCCCTTACGAATTCTACCAATTCTGGTTGAATCAAGATGATCGGGATGTTGTGAAATACTTGAAATTCTTTACTTTCTTATCGCAAGAAGAAATCAATGAATTAGCGAAAAAAGTGGAGACAGAACCTGAAAAACGTGAAGCACAACGCCGTTTGGCAGAAGAAGTGACACGTTTTGTCCACAGCGAAGAAGACTTACAAGAAGCACAAAAAATCACAGCTGCATTGTTCTCTGGAAATATCAAAGAACTAAATGCGTCAGAAATCGAACAAGGATTTGGAAACATGCCGAATGTAGAGATTTCAAGTACCCCTGAAAATATCGTGGAACTACTTGTTTCCACAAAAATCGAGCCATCAAAACGTCAAGCACGTGAAGATGTGTCGAACGGAGCTATAAGTATTAACGGTGATCGCGTAACCGATTTAAATTTTGTCATTGATCCAGCTACAGAATTTGATGGTAAATTCGTAGTGATCAGAAAAGGGAAAAAACGCTACTTTTTGGCCAAAGTAGTTGATTAGAATTTAGTAATTTTTTACCTTGTAAAAGGTCTATTCCATTACAAAATTCCAATTTTTGAAACTTATCCTAATAGTTACGCCGGTTGTCGTTAATACAATCACGAGGAGAGAATTTACATTTGTAAATTCCCTCCTTTTTTTAATTTTTATCAATTGTGCCAACAATTCAAACAATTAAAAACATTAAAATGAAATGAGGAAAATAGAAAAAGTGATATTTACAGAAATAAAAAACAGGTGTAATCTAAGCCTCGACAAAATTTAATTAATTTTTTTTAGGAGGGTTTCAAATGGAATCAAAGGGAAATGATTTAAATTTGAATGCACTATTCATTGGAGACAAAGCAGAGAATGGCCAAATCTATAAAGCTTTGTTGAATGAATTAGTGGACGAACACTTAGGATGGCGTCAAAATTATATGCCACAAGATATGCCGATCATTACGCCGGAAGAAAAAAGCAGTGAAAGCTTCGCGCACACGATCAATAAAACAAAAGATGTGTTAGCTGAAATCTCTACGCGGATGCGTACACACTCTGTCCCATGGCATAATGCAGGTCGTTATTGGGGTCATATGAACTCTGAAACATTGATGCCATCATTATTAGCCTATAATTTTGCGATGCTATGGAATGGAAATAACGTCGCATATGAATCTTCTCCAGCAACAAGTCAAATGGAAGAAGAAGTCGGAATGGAATTTGCTACATTGATGGGGTACAAAAATGGCTGGGGCCATATCGTTGCAGATGGCTCATTAGCAAACTTAGAAGGTCTTTGGTATGCGCGCAACATCAAATCATTGCCACTTGCGATGAAAGAAGTGGCACCTGAATTGGTTTCAGGCAAGACAGATTGGGAATTGATGAATCTTTCAACTCGGGAAATCATTGATCTGTTAGATCAAGTGCCAGAAAAAATCGATGAGATCAAAGCACATTCTGCACGCAGTGGAAAACATCTACAACAATTAGGTAAATGGTTAGTCCCACAAACAAAACACTATTCATGGTTGAAAGCAGCAGACATTATCGGTGTCGGTCTAGATCAAGTGATTCCAGTGCCTGTTGATCACAACTACCGCATGGACATCAAGGAACTTGAAACAATCATTCGTGAATTAGCAGCAGAACACACACCAGTTTTAGGTGTCGTTGGTGTCGTTGGTTCTACAGAAGAAGGGGCAATCGATGAAATCGACAAGATCGTTGAATTACGTCGCGTCCTAGAAAAAGAAGGGATTTATTTCTACCTACACGTAGATGCTGCTTATGGTGGTTACGGACGTGCGATCTTCCTTGATGAGAACAATCAATTCATCCCATTTGATCAATTAAAAGAAGTACACGCAAAACATCATGTCTTCACAGAAAATAAAGATTATCTTTTAGAAGAAGTACACCGTGCATATCAAGCAATTGAAGAAGCAGAATCAGTGACGATCGATCCGCATAAAATGGGCTATGTCCCTTACTCTGCTGGAGGTATCGTGATCCAAGACATCCGTATGCGCGATGTGATCTCTTACTTTGCAACCTATGTATTTGAAAAAGGAGCAGATATCCCAGCGTTGCTTGGTGCCTATATTTTGGAAGGATCAAAAGCCGGAGCAACTGCTGCAAGTGTTTGGGCAGCGCATCATGTACTACCGCTTAATGTGACTGGTTATGGTAAATTGATGGGCGCATCGATTGAAGGCGCACATCGTTTCTTCCACTTCTTGAACAATTTAACCTTCAAAGTGGGAGATAAAGAAATCGAAGTTCATCCATTGACTTATCCAGATTTCAATATGGTTGATTATGTATTCAAAGAAAAAGGAAATGATGATCTGGTAGCAATGAATCAGTTGAACCATGATGTGTATGACTATTCTTCTTATGTCAAAGGAAGCATCTATGGCAATGAATTCTTGACATCTCATACAGACTTTGCAATTCCAGATTATGGCAATAGCCCACTTCAATTTGTAAAACAATTAGGATTTACAGAAGAAGAATGGGAACGTGCTGGAAAAGTCACAGTCTTACGTGCCAGTGTCATGACGCCGTATATGAATAAAGCAGAACATTTTGAAGAATATGCGGAAAAAATCAAAGCAGCGCTTCAAAGTAAATTGGAAAAAATCTATGCAGATCAGTTAGTGGCAAACGAAACAAAATAAACGTAAATATTATGATGAGCGAAGAGAAAGCAAGTAGAATGAGCGCTCATTTCTCGTTCGAAACGAATAAAGAATGAGCCTCCTTTCTCTTATCGAATCTTTCATGTTGGAGTGCCTTTGAAGCTTGATGATCCAAGCAAAAAATACTCAAAGCACAAGTTGGCCATACGTTTGCTTTTATTTGCTGTTAATGAAAAGTTTCAAAGACACGCCTATTTATTTATTAATAAGGAGAGTGTCAAAATTGAGTAAAGCTCAAGTAAGTAAAATGGGGCTAGGAACATTTATTGGTTTGACCATGGCGCTATGTGCCACTGTTCGTAGTATCCCAACATTGTCAGCTGTTGGTTGGACATTGATTTTTTACACGATTTTTGCCGTCTTGTTTTTTGCTGGACCCATTTCAATGATTTCTGGTGAATTATCAACGATGCTGCCACAAGAAGGCGGCCCGCAACTTTGGGTCAAAACAGCTCTAGGTAGTAAATGGGGATTTGTCGTTGCATGGTTGCTCTGGGTGCAAATGTTCCCAGGAATGGTCATGGTCGCTTCTACCTTAGGTCCATTGTTAGGGAATACGTTTGGGAACGCCGCTCTTGGCAACAATCACTACTTCGTTTTAGGGTGTATCTTGGTCATCTACTGGATCATCACCTTGCTCAACTTGAAGTTTGACATGGCGAAAGTCGGCGGGAATATTGGTGTTTGGTTGGGCGTTTATATTCCTGTGGTGATCATGTTTGTTTTGGGGATCTTAGCGTTTTTCAAAGTGGGACTTGTTTCAAATGGCTATTTAGGGGATTTTTCATGGTCGAAAGCACTGCCTGATCTACAACACAGTGATTCATTGAAATATTTGGCAGGGATCACATTTATCTTTGTAGGGATCGAAATGAGCTCAGTGTATATGCCTCGTTTGAAAGATGCAACGAAGAACTATACTAAAGGGGTCTTTATTGCATTGATCGGACTAGTTTTATTGAATGTCATCAACGCCTTGTTTGTTGCAAATGTCGTACCAGAAGGAACAATGGAATTGGCAAACATCACACAACCAGTATTGATCTATTGTGATATTTTAGGATTGCCAACGATCATCGGTAATATCTTCAGCTTTATGGTCTTCATTGGTGTGTTATTACAATTGTCTGCTTGGGTAACTGGACCTTCTAAAACGATCATCCAAGTAGCACGTGAAGGATTCTTACCACCAAAATTTGGCTTCCATAAAGAAAATGAATATGGTGTTTCAAGAAATGTGGTATTGACGCAATCAGTAGTTATTTCCCTCTTTGCGTTACTTTATGGTGTCATGGATGATGTAAGTGCGGTCTTTCTTACATTGACGAATGCAACAACAGTGATTTATTGTATCGTATATCTCTTGATTGCCATATCTTTAGTGAAAATGAGAACTAGCCATCCAGAATTGCCTCGCCCTTATCGGATCGGTAAAAAAGGAAATGGCTTTGCGTGGCTGGTTAGCTGTATGCTGATGTTGGCAATTATCGCCGTTGTTGTTTCAACGTTAGGAACTTCAACATTAGCGGATGCATTGCTTGTTGCGGTCATCGCGATCGTGATGTTCGTTATTCCGCTGATCATCAATCGCGTGAAGAAAACAACCTGGTTGACTGATGTTGAAGCAGACTTAAAAGAATAGTGGGGGAAACTCCCTATTAGAGGATATAAAACAACGAGGTTGTGACAGAAGTGTTCAGCTCCGAGAAATAAGCGTGAAACCCCGAAAATTGTTCTTCAAATTTTTGGGGTTTCACGCTTATTTCTGAAGGAGTTACTTCTGGAACACCGTTTGTCTAGGTTGTGAAAGGAGCGGTCAGCACTGAGTAATAAGACAGAAAAATTGAAAATGGCTTTTTCATTTTTGATTTTTTTGGCTTATTATTGAAGTGTTGCTTCTGGAACACCGTTTATTCGGTTCTAGGGGATGCAAGGTGACTAATATCCCGGGCTCGTTGTTTTTCTTAAAAAATCAAGAGCAAAAAAAATAGAGCCGTCCCAACTTTTGGCGAAGTAGACGTGCTCTAATGCTCTATCAATGCCATCCGCTTTGAACGGACTACAGGGGGCATGTTAACGCATGCCTCTTTACCCACGTTATTAGGGATTTTTAGAAAGAATGGAAGAGATTTCTTTTCTAGTCAAATACAAATGTGGACTTATCGTTAGTGGATCAGTTGATTACTAGTAAAATAAATAGCAAAGTATCTTTTGTCCGAAGACAAGATGCTTTGCTATTTTTGTTTGATCTGCCTAGGAATGGATGCCCTATTTTTCTTTCAATGGAACGACCGTTTCGCGTTTGATCAAACGATGGGGGATCACTAAACGTACACCATTGCTCACTTCTTCATGGATCAGTTCTTGCAATTTTTGCATCGCGACTCGACCTAACTCAGAGATATCGATGTCGATACTTGTTAAGTAAGGATGCATCAATGTAGAAAAAATCGAGTTATTGAAACTGATCATCGAAAGGGTTTCCGGGATGATATAGCCATACATTTGGGCGAGTTGCATCGTGCGTAAAGCAAAAATATCATCGATAACAACTAGCGCTGTCGCTTCAGCTTTTTTTAAGATCGTGTCAAAATCTAAGTAATCTTCAGCCTGTTCCAAGGTCACACTTGGTTGGGCGTTCAGTCCTGCTAACATCATCGCTTTTTGATAACCGAAATAGCGTTCAAAGTATAAACTTTCATGTGTTGTATTGGTCACGAAAAGAATATTTTTATGGCCATTATCGATCAAAAATTCGGTGGCTTGCTTTCCTAACAGTTGATTGTCGTTATCAATGTAGATGATTTCGTTCTCATGATGGTACGGTTGTCCGATCAGTGTGAACGGAATCTGTTGTTCATAAAGATAATCGATGACTGGATCGTCACTATCGGAGTAGACTAGGATAAAACCATCAACTTGTTTTTGTAAATGCATCCGCTGAACGTTCTCTAATAAGACGTCGAAACTTTTTGCGGTAGCAATAGCTGTTGTCACACCGTGATGTCGTGCTTCTTCGTTGATTGCTTCCATGATTTCTAAATAAAACGGGTTGCCAAGACGCTCTTTGGAATCGAGTGGTGGAAGAATGACACCTACAGCACTTGATACACGTTTACCAAGATTTCTCGCTGTGATATTGGGGACATATCCTAGTTCATCCATGATTTTTCGTACTTTCTTTTTCGTTGTTTCGGAAATACTTGGATGGTCATTGATCACGCGAGAAACAGTAGATGTCGCTACGCCTGCTTTTTTTGCAACATCTTTCACTGTAATTGCCATAAGTTAAATCACCTTTCTTTTTCATCGTCCATCGTCTTGTTGAAACCAAGTTAAATAAAACTGGTTAAGTGAATGTACTAAATTCATAAGTTGTTTGGCTGACACGTTCTTGTCCAGGGCGTAGCGTAATCGAGCCAAACTCCGGAAAATGAACGATATCTGGTATTTCTTGTGGTTCGATTGCTAAGCCAAAATGAGAATGCATGTTTTGACCGTTGATCTGTAAATCTGCATCAAACCCAGTTGTAGAAAATAATACCATACTTTTGTTCGTAGTTGCTATATTCATTTGGCGACCGGAAGCTTCTTCTGATAAAGTTAAGCTATTTTTGGTGAGTTTAGGCGTATTTAATAAAAAAACGTCATCAAGACCGGAAGGATACTTGGATAAAATCTCTGTCAGTGTATTTGGTTCTTGAAAATTGATTGGTAAGTCCGCTTTGTCTAGTGTTTTCCCTGTAGGTAATTTGTCATGATCCAAAAGTAACAAGCTATCTAATTGAATCTGGAGTTGATGGGAATCGATATCACGTTTTCCATTTCCAGATAGATTGAAATAGGCATGGTTTGTCGGGTTGCAAATCGTTTCTACTACACTGTTGGCTTTAGTGATCATCACTAATCTATTTCCTTCTAATTGATAGGTCACAGTCGCGGTGATTGGTCCAGGATAACCTGAAAATGTATCTTTTAAATAAAAGACGACACCCACTGCTTGAGGTGATTTGAATACTTCTACCTCCCAAAACTGAAAGGACCAGCCGTTTGTTCCGCCGTGGATATGATGGTTGCCATTATTTTTTTCTAGTTGGTGAGGGCCCCATTCACCATTTCTGATCCTACCTGCCACTGGACCAACCGTTGCACCGAAAAAACTATGATCAGATAAAACATCTTGAAGATTGTCGTAAGAGAGTAAGATATTTTCCCTTTGTCCAACTCTATCTGCTGTGAATATTTGATGCAAGCGAGCGCCATAATTGAGAAGAACGACTTCTAGCTCGTCGTTCTTCAATGTGATTTTTTTTAGATTTGTTTGTTTGATGGGGAGGACAGAGATGCTTGGTTCAGACATCTTTGCGCCAAACGTGTTGTAGATAGTCGAGTGTTAACGAAGACGTATCAGCGACGATCGGAATGTCCTCCCCAAGATCTTCCTTGCGTCCAACTCCTACAGGATAAGCACCACTTGCGATGATCGCTTGGATGCCTGCTTTTGCATCTTCAATACCTAAACAATCAGTCGCCTCTAATCCGATTTCTTTGGCTGCTAATAAAAAGATATCAGGGGCGGGTTTGCCACTTGCTACTTTGCTAGGATCAGCAATCGCATCAAAGTAATCCGTCAATTGCATTTTATCTAGTAACAATGGCCCGTTTTTACTAGCAGAAGCTAAGGCGATCTTGATGCCAGTGTCCTTTAATTCTGATAATAAAGGAACGATACCCGGAAATACGTCTGCTGGCGTGATTTCTTGGATCATTTCTAGATAATACTCATTTTTACGTTTAGCTAAAGCAGCGAATTCTTCGTTTGAAAAGTCATTTTCTTTCTTGCCATAAGCAAGAAGCAATGTTAATGAATCTTCTCGGCTGACCCCTTTTAATTGTTCGTTGAAGTTTCGGTCGATTGAAATCCCGATTTCTTCACCAAGTTTTTTCCAGGCGCGATAATGGAATTCTGCTGTGTCGGTGATGACACCGTCTAAATCAAATAGGACACCTTTAAACATGTGCATCGTCCTTTCTTAATGGAATCGTCAATTGATCTGTTAGCTCTTGTGTTTGTCCATACACAGTCAATTCCAGTGACTCACCATTCAGTAATGTAAATGTGACTTGTTCCTCAGAAACAGCGATGAAAATCAAGCGACCGCGGTAATTGATATGGAAAGAATAGGCATTCCATGTGTTTGGTAAAAATGGTGCAAAAGATAATTCGCCATGGGCGGTTTTCATTTGTGCAAAACCTTGAACGATCGCTAACCAACTACCTGTCATTGACGTGATATGCAATCCATCTTCTGTATCGTTGTTATAGTTATCCAAATCTAAGCGAGCAGTACGTTGGTACATTTCGACCGCTTTTTCTTCCAAGCCAAGTTCAGCAGCTAAAATCGCGTGGATACTTGGAGAAAGAGAAGACTCATGAACCGTCATCGGCTCATAGAAATCAAAGTTCCGTTGTTTTTCCTCTTTTGTAAATTCTTCATTGAAGAAATAGATGCCTTGTAACACATCCGCTTGTTTAATGAAGCAAGAACGCAAGATCTTATCCCAAGACCATTTTTGGTTCAATGGCAATTCGCTAAGTGGTAAATCCGAAACTGGCATCAAATCTTTGTCTAGGAATGTATCATGTTGGACAAAAATTCCTTGTTCCTCATCGATCGGGTAGTACATGTTTTCGACAATATCTGCCCATTTTGCTAATTCTTCTTCGCTGATTTCAATTGTTGTTTCTTCTTTGAACGCTAAATAATTTTCACGAGTATAACGAAGGACCCAAGCAGCAATCGTATTCGTGTACCAATTGTTATTGATATTGTTTTCGTATTCGTTCGGACCAGTCACGCCGTGGATCATATACTTGTTTTGACGTTTGGAGTAATGGACACGATCCGCCCAGAAACGAGCAATCTCAGCCAATACTTCAAGTCCTTCCTTTTTCAGATAAGACGTATCGCCAGTATAATTTGTATAATTGTAGATCGCGTAAGCAATCGCACCGTTACGATGGATTTCTTCAAAGGTGATTTCCCACTCATTGTGGCACTCGACACCTGTAAAGGTCACCATTGGATAAAGTGCGCCTTTCAATCCTTGTTGTTGGGCATTGTGGATGGCTTGTGGTAATTGATTGTGACGGTATTTCAATAAATTTTTTGTGACTTCTGGGTCAGCTAATGCCAGATATAATGGCACAGCGTAAGCTTCTGTATCCCAGTACGTCGCACCGCCGTATTTTTCACCAGTAAAGCCTTTTGGTCCAATGTTCAACCGTTCGTCTTCTCCGTAATAAGTAGAGAACAATTGGAAAAGATTGAAACGAATTCCTTGTTGCGCTTCATCGTCGCCTTCGATCACTACGTCAGCCAATTCCCAACGTTTTGCCCAAGCGGTTGTTTGTTCTTTTTTTGCTTCATCATAATGAGTAGTTAACTGATCAAATTCATCCATAAGTGTTGCCACTTGTTGTGCTTCAGGGATATCACGACTTGTCAAAATCAAGACTTCTTTATCCACGACCACAGGATCATTTTTTGTTAGATCATACGAGAATACACCTTGTAACGCTAATGTTTGTTCTTCAAATATAGGTGTCGCTGCTTCTCCATTGATAAAATGACGCATGCCCGCAGTGACGGTGAATTGCTCAATGTCAAATGCATTAGGAATGGTCTTTGTTGTCAAATAACCGATCGAGTCTTTTGTGCCACGGTCGATCTGATTCCAGAAATGCTCATCGTAGTTACTATCTTCATTTTGAACATTTCCATCTAGTTTCGAAACAAATTTTACAGTGGCAGAGCCGGCGATTAATTCAACCTTTACACGAATATAGGCCGCTTCGCTTTTAACAATACTCAAGAAACGTTCAAATGAGAAACGAACTTTATTTGTACCTGTCGTAATCGTAAATTGACGAGATAAGACCCCGTTTTTCATATCTAATTCCCAAGAGAAATCTTCTGGATCTAGTGAAGCTAAGTCAATCAATTGGTCGTTGATGTAAATATCCATTGCAATAAAATTTACTGCATTGATGACTTTGCCGAAGTATTCAGGATAGCCGTTTTTCCACCAACCCACACGAGTTTTGTCAGGATACCAGATACCTGCTAAATAAGTGCCTTGGTGATGATCCCCAGAGTACGTTTCTTCAAAGTTTCCACGCATTCCCATGTAGCCGTTTCCGATACTTGTCAATGACTCTTGTAAACGCAAGTTTTCTTTATCTAATGTTGTCGTGCTGATTTTCCAAGGGTCGATTTGGAATAAGCGTTTGATTTGTTTCATGATTCTCCTCCTAAATGTTTCATTTCTTAGGTTTATAATAAACGCAACCGGTTGCGTCAGTCAATAGTAAACTGATAAATACTCAATCTTTTTTATTGGCGAACACTTCGCAAGGGGATGGAAAGCATACTTGTCATAGTTTATCTATATCATTCTTAATATATTAGATGTATCATGCTTTTGGATAAAAAAATAAATAAAATAAAAATAAAGCATTTACAAAAAAAGGAATTACCTCTATAATACGGATTAACGAAACCGATTGCGTAAAGGAGAGATAGAAATTGAAGAAAATGTTTAGTTTTGATTTTTGGCAGAAATTTGGAAAGGCTTTAATGGTCGTTGTAGCAGTTATGCCAGCTGCTGGTTTAATGATCAGTATCGGGAAATCGATCCCATTGATCAACCCGAACATGGCAGCACTTGTCACTACGGGTGGCGTTCTTGAAAGTATTGGTTGGGCAATTATTGGGAACTTGCATTTATTATTTGCATTAGCGATAGGTGGTAGTTGGGCAAAAGAACGAGCGGGTGGTGCATTCGCTGCCGGAATCTCGTTTGTTTTGATCAATCGGATCACAGGAGCGATCTTCGGTGTCACAACAGAGATGTTAGCAAACGAAGATGCCTTCACACATACGTTGTTCGGTACACGAATCATGGTGAAAGGATTCTTTACGAGTGTCTTAGAAGCTCCTGCATTGAATATGGGGGTATTCGTAGGGATCATCGCTGGGTTCGTCGGTGCGATGGCTTATAACAAATACTATAACTACCGTAAATTACCAGATGCACTTTCTTTCTTTAATGGGAAACGATTTGTTCCTTTTGTAGTGATTCTTTGGTCAACGATTGTAGCTCTTATTTTGGCAGCTGTCTGGCCAGCCATTCAAGCAGGAATCAACAACTTTGGTTTATGGATTGCACAATCGCAAGATAGCGCACCAATTTTAGCACCATTTTTATATGGAACATTAGAACGGTTATTACTACCTTTTGGTTTACACCACATGTTGACGATTCCAATCAACTATACGCAATTAGGTGGAACATATGAGATTCTATCTGGCGCACAAGCCGGTACACAGGTATTTGGTCAAGATCCATTATGGTTAGCATGGGCAACTGACTTAGTGAACCTGCGAGGTGCAGGAGACATGGCACAATATGAATTCGTCTTGAATAATTGGACACCGGCACGTTTCAAAGTCGGTCAGATGATTGGTTCTTCTGGTATTTTGATGGGGATGGCGCTTGCGATGTATCGCAATGTCGATCCAGACAAAAAAGCAAAATACAAATCCATGTATTTCTCCGCTGCTTTAGCTGTCTTTTTAACAGGGGTAACAGAACCACTAGAATTTATGTTTATGTTTGCGGCAGTTCCACTGTATGCGATCTATGCAGTGATCCAAGGGGCAGCTTTTGCGATGGCGGATATCTTACCATTACGTGTCCACTCCTTCGGGAATATCGAATTATTGACGCGAACACCATTAGGGATCAAAGCAGGACTTGGCGGCGATTTGATCAACTTCGTCATCTGTGTTATTCTCTTTGGCGTAGTCACTTATTTCTTAGCAAACTTCTTGATCAAGAAATTCAACTTTGCGACACCAGGACGTAACGGAAACTATGACAATGATAGTGAAGAAACAACCGCTGGCACGACAACAGGAGCTGCGGATCAACAAGTTATCCAAATCATCCATTTATTAGGTGGAAAAGAAAATATCAAAGACGTGGATGCTTGTATGACGCGTTTACGTGTAACAGTGGCAGATCGAGGCAGAGTTGGTTCAGAAGACGCGTGGAAACGTGCTGGTGCAATGGGCTTGATCGTCAAAGACAATGGTGTCCAAGCAGTTTATGGGCCAAAAGCAGATGTGTTAAAATCAGATATTGAAGATTTGTTGCAATCAGGGGCAGATATTCCTGAACCACAAGTCAAAGAAGTCGTGATGGAAAAAGAAACAGCGACAGCAGCATTAGGAATCGAAAAAGAATTGTACGCAGTAGCCAAAGGAGAAGTGATTGCTTTAGCAGCGGTCAATGATCCAGTATTCTCACAAAAAATGATGGGTGACGGTTTTGCTGTCATTCCTGAAACAGATGCGATCACTGCTCCAGTAGCAGGTAAAATCGTTAGCGTATTCCCAACGAAACACGCCATCGGGATGGAAACAGCTGAAGGCGCAGAAGTACTGATCCACATGGGAATCGATACTGTCCAAATGGCGCAACCTGCATTTGAAGTATCTGTGAAAGAAGGACAAGAAGTCACACCAGGCATGCCGATTGCACGCATGGATCTTGCAAAAGTCAAAGAACAAGGAAAAGATACAACGATCATGGTTGTTTTCACGGATGATAAAGTGAAAGAAATTGCGATCACTACACTTGGTTCTGTTGAAATGGGTACAGAAATCGGAAAAATCAAGCTATAATAAATAAAAGAAGTGATCAGAGATTGTGACGAAAAGCGAGACGATTGAGGAGAGATTTCTTCAATGATCAGCGCTGACGTAACACTCTCTGATTTTTATGTAAAAATAGAAAAGAGGTTCCAAAAAAATGAAAATAATGACGTTGAATACACATAGTTGGTTGGAAGAAGAACCAGTAACTAAACTACAAGACCTTGCAGATAAGATTTTAACTGAGCGCTATGATGTCATTGCTTTGCAAGAGGTCAATCAACTGATTGAAACAAAAATCGTAAATGAACAAGAGCTAGTCGGTTTTTGTCCAGTAACGAATCAGACACCAATCCACAAAGATAATTTCGCTTATTGCTTGATCCAACGACTGGCAGAAGCAGGAGAATCCTATTTTTGGAGTTGGGAAATGAGTCATATTGGTTATGATAAGTACGAAGAAGGAAACGCTATTTTATCGAAGGCTCCTTTGGATAGTCGGGCATACATAGTGTCTGAAACAAAAGAAAAAGAAAACTACCGTACACGTATGATTCTTGTTGCCGAAACAGTTATTGACAATCAATCACTCGTTGTCGCAAGCTGTCATTTCTCTTGGTGGTCAGATATAGAAACGGGCTTTGCCTACGAGTGGCAATTCCTACAGAAAGAACTCCTAACTTATCAAATACCTTGCTTGTTGATGGGTGATTTTAATAATCCAGCAGGTGAGGAAGGGTATCGCTTAGTTAATGAAGACAACCAATTGAAGATCAAAGATTCATATGTTTTAGCCGAACAAAAATCTGAAGAAGCCACGATCGAGAAAAAAATCGATGGTTGGGAAAACAATACAGAAGCACTGCGAATCGACTATATTTTCGTTCCAACGGAGAGTAAAGTCAGTACGTATACGCGCGTCTTTGATGGGACGAATGGCCCGATCGTGAGCGATCATTTTGGAGTGTCTGTGGAAATGGATCTATAAAGTGAGAGTGAAAATAGAAAAAGGCGAATAATAAAAAAGCACATCTTTTAAAAACAGTCAGCTGTTTTAAAAAGATGTGCTTTTATAGCATTGCTGACTATTATTGGTGGTCTAGAAAAACATTTTTAAACCAATATTAGAATAGCCAGATAAAAATTGAGATAAGTAGCCTTGCTTTGCAGTTATACCAAGCTGTTTAGAAGGAATATTGATATAATCGAAGTAACGATATAAAAAGAGCAAGCTAAAATAAATAGGAGTGAAAATCCATGATAAATTATCAGACCAATGCACAGATACATAAAAGTGAACTTGAAAATCTATATGCCAGTGTGGGATGGACTAGTTATACGAATGATTTAGATAGGTTAGAAAAAGCAATCGCTCATTCCTTATCCGTAATAACTGCTTGGCATCAAGATAAATTAGTAGGATTGATCAGAGTGGTTGGTGATGGTCAGACAATTATATATATTCAAGATCTCTTAGTTCATCCTGATTACCAAAATAAAAAGATAGGAACTTATTTACTGGCTGAGATTTTACAGGAATATAAAGACGTAAGACAGAAAATTCTTTTGACTGAAGATGCTCCAGATGTAAGGCACTTTTATGAGGGATTTGGATTTGTTTCTTGCGACAAAGGTAATCTCGTATCGTTTTACAAAGAGTTTTAGTTGTTGAAGATAGGATAATTAAAGTATTTCACTATTTTGATAACTATTTCAAAGAAATGGTTTTAGTGTTTGTCAATGAATACTATGATTAAGGAGAATGAGGTTATGAAACGAAATAAAGCGGAAGTTTTATCAGATAAACAGAATGAACCCACAGAAGAATCAATAAAAATGTTTACTAGTGAGGATGCTTACGGACGACTACCTAAGATAGAAGAGATATTAAATAATCGTTATGAGGTGAAACGTGAGTTGAGATTTTGGGATAGTTGACAATTTGGTTATTGGCATAAAAAAAAGTGGCTATTTGATATTATTTTTAAAAAGAATGGCTTGATCGTAACAATGACGATAACCGATAAGAAAGTGAGTGAAATGGAACGGCTACAGGCCGAATTACAACCGGAGATCCAAGAAAACTGGAAAAAAAGAAAAAAATTCGGTCCATCTAGTTGGCCCTTGCTATTTGAATTAAAGACAGAAGCAGACATCAACGATTTGATGAAGATTGTGGCGATCAGATAGCTATTTAAAAAATAAAGAAGAAACAAACGTATTTATAAGTAAGCGGCAGAGTAACCATATAGAAAATATGGAGAATATATCTTACGGGGTACTAGAGAATGAAATTTAAAGTTATTAAAATAAAAATTTAAAAGAATGTTCATTTGATTAATTGTACAATTAATTCAGATAATACTAAGGGGGAGTGAAAAGTCATGGAAGCAGTCGCATATTCTAATTTCCGACAAAATTTACGTAGTTACATGAAGAAAGTCAATGAAGACGCAGAAACTCTGATTGTAACAAGTAAAGATGTGGAGGACACAGTGGTTGTCTTGTCAAAAAGAGACTATGACTCTATGCAAGAAACATTAAGAACACTTTCTAATAGTTACGTGATGGAAAAAATTCATCGAGGAGATGAACAATTTTCTAGAGTTTCGTTTAAGACACATGATTTAATCGAGGTTGAATCTGATGATTAATGCTTGATCTGATGATTCTTAGGTGGACTATCCTTATTGGTATGAGCAAGGAAACAAAAGTATCATAAAAAAATTAATAAGTTACTAAAGGATATCGCTCTTTCTCCTTTTACGGGATTAGGAAAAACTGAACCGCTAAAGTATGATTTATCGGGGGAATGGTCAAGAAGGATTACAGATGAACACAGTCTGATATATAGAGTTGAGAATGAGACGATCTTTATTTATTCTGCAATAGATCATTACTAACCAATCGATTGTATGCAGAGAAAGGATGATTTTCATACTTTCAAATTTTAAAACATAAGTGGGGCTGTGGTAGTCAATCTGTCACAGCCCCGCTTAGTCGTCAATTTATCATATATGTTTTGAACGTTCTAAAAAAATGATAGTCTAGCTGATTTTCACATTTTTTTCTTTTCTAAAATTAAACTTTTGTGAAAGATAGATGCCTAAAAAGGATAGCCAACCGGCAATAGTCGCAGCAACAACGAAGTAGAAATAGACTGGAAGGTCATAATAGAGAATGATTTCGTTGATGCCATTATGCTGCTTGACGATCGGTGTCCCGATATCGGTCAATTCAATATCCGTTAATTTCTGTCCATTTTGCATCAAGACGGTGCGATCATAAACAATGACTGGTACATGAACAGTTGGTTCACCAGTGTTTTTCCATTTGATGCTCAACCGACCATCAGGATGGGATTTGATAAACGTTGTTTCATTTTCCAAAATTTCTTCATTGTAGCGATCGTATTTATTCGCTGTCGTTTGTTTATAGATCGGCAAATAGTCTGGTGTTGTCTTTTGGAAAACAAATAAACTTTTCGACATATCACGACTATAGAAGGTTTTTCTTGCTTCATCAGGTGTATCGAACAAATACGTATGACGACTGACAAAGGTTTCATCTTCCCATTTATCGAGGTGACGGTATAAGTTTTGGATGGTCTGAACAGAACTGATCAGGATCAGTAAGGTCGCAGCTATCCGTAACCAGGTTTTGTTTTCCCAACGATTGGCGACAATCGCAAAGTAAAGTAAGAAAAGCAAGGTAAATGGGACAAAGAAACGAAACGGAAACTGGATCAAGCTAATAAATGGTACTTCGTTTTCAACTAATGTATTCCAAGGGATCAGGCTGGTTGAAAGTAAGAAGAACACAACACTTGTGCGCAACAAAAGTTTTGGAAACAGTTCTTCTCTTTTTCGGAACAATAAGAAACATAAAAATCCAGCAAATAAAACGACAGGTAGGATTTTCGGATAATTCAACCAGTAACTTCCCTCAAGATTGATTGATTTCTCTGTCATGCGTCGATTGACGAAAGGTGGAAGAATCTCATTCCCACTGTAAACCATCGCCATACCTACCCAGATGTTTGCCGTTAGGATAAAGTAAAGCAAAATTGATTTCCCTAATTGTAAAAGAGCTTTTCCCTTGTTGGTTTGTGTGAAGAAATAATACCCATAAAAAGGAATATACATCAATACTAGCATCACAGAAGATAGCAGATGGATCTGCGTCATCAATGCAATCGCTGCAGTTACTTTAAGTACAGGGAATTTTTTATGCACGATGAAATCAACGAGCGGGATCATACATAAAGGATAAAATACTGTTCCCCAGCTCGTAAAACCTTGATTAACAGCCCAATATTGGATCGAATAGGTCGTCATGAACAGGACTGAAACCGGTACACTTACCCATTCACGTACTTTTACATAACGCAACAAAGTCAACATGGACCAACCTGCGATAAGGAAGAGGATAAAATTCGATAAAATCTGGTAATGATACCAACTTCTAGCAACGAGTACGATCAACCCTTGAAAGTATGAGAATAAGGGACCGTAGATTGCATTGACGATCCGACCGCTTTGTTGAAAGCCATACATCGATGGGAAGTAGTGTAAGTCTCCGTGAATAATTTGTTGGGCTGCATCATAAAAACGATTGTAATGAAATGGCGCATCAGCCCCGATGATCAATTTGTGTGATAATATATTTGGCAATACGAAAATAATTGCGAAAATAAAAATCAAAAAATATGGTCTATATTTTTTCAACTGTTTGGCTCCTTTTCATATAATAACTAAACTTATCATAAAGGTTAATGAAAAGAGAGGCAAGGAATTAGAAAAAATTTGAAAATAACATGAAATTATTTATGTAAATCATAAAGAAATCAATTGGAAAAGTTAAATGACCACATTTATTTACAATAAAATAAAGGGTAGAAACAAAAGCCTCCGTTTATAATGATCAAAAAGCCACTGGTCTTCATCAATTGAAGGAGTGGCTTTTGATTTTATACGAGTGAGGTAGAGTGATTATTTATTGATGCGACGGTAGTTTTCGTCGAAGTAACGGCCTTCACGAATGTCTTTTGGCATGCCTTCATAAGGTTCTTCGCTAATGACATCTTCATTATCAACACCCGCATCACCCATATAAGTAATTGTCGCAAATTCTGGAACGACTAGTTTTGGATATGTTTCATATTTTTCACGAGCAGCTTCCATTTCCGCAATATGTTCGTTTTGGAAAGTGACAGTGATCTCTGGATGTTCTTCGACCCATTTAGGGAAGAAAATCGTGCCATGGAGTTTTTTCTCATTTGGCATAAAGTCTAAAGCAACGTCTGTACCAGTTGGTTCAGTCCAAGTGATTTTAAAAACACCATCTGTTAATTTTACAATATCTGCTTCTTGATCTTTGACCCAACGCCCTTTGACCATTCCGCCATGAATACGATAGTCAACGGTGTGGTCATTTTTTGCATACCATTCATATTCCCAACCATTGTCATACGTATAGATAAAGTGAGTTCCAATAAAATCTTCTAAGTTTTTGAATTGTTTCATGTAAAACATCTCCCTTTAAATTAAAACATGTAATAATTTACATGTTTCTGATTACGTGATTATGATAGAATGATTTTGAGAGAATGTCAAGGAGGAAATTTTGATGGCTAGAAAAAATACATTACGCTATATATTACTGGGATTACTGAGCAAAAAAAATCAAACGGGGTATGAATTGAATCAAGCATTCAAAAATGAAATCGGTGAATTCTGGCAGGCAAAGCATAGTCAGATCTATCCTGAACTGGCCAAAATGGAAGAACTAGGAATCATCAAACATGAAGTAGGGATCACTGGAGTCAAGCTAGAAAAGAAAATTTATCAGCTGACTGAAGAAGGGCGTGTTTTGTTAAACGAATGGATCCATACCTCGCCAAATGAACTTCCAGTCAATCGAGACGAATTTGTCTTGAAACTGTATTTTGTGAAAGATATCAATGATCCAACATGGATCGAGATTCTTGAACAGCAAAAGGAGCTTCATGAAGAAAAAAGACAGCATTTATTCGTCCGACAACAAGTGATTTTCCCGACAGAAAAAGACCAACATGAAAATTATGGCCATTATCTGATCTTGTCTCACGCAATCAATCGAGAAACCGAATATATCAACTGGTTGACACAAGTATTGGAACAAGAAATAAGAAAATAAATGGAAAGTTTATGACAAACAACTTAAAAAGGCGCCATCCACAAAAATTTGAAAAACAATTTTCGTGGATGGCGCCTTATTTCTCGAGGATGAACACTTCTGTCTAGACCTCGTGGTGGCTTTTTATTTAACTGTAGCATGTCGGCTACAAGTTTTAATGGAGTAAAAAAATCAACCTGCGATCTTTTCTTATTTTTCCAGTACTTTTTTAGGATCGATCGTTTCATCTGCTGGAAGGATCTTATAAGATAGTTCATCCGTTTCTTCGTCATGAATAATACATAGCTGTTCCAGATCATTGAAGTCGCCAATTAAAAGGAGTGTATAACGTTCATCAATCAATTGGATGTCCTTGATGGACTTTGAGAAAACTTTTCGGACATGGTGCATTTTGTTTAAACGTTCCTGAGCTTTTTCAGCGGCTTTGGTCAACGTGTACCCTTCATCTAAAAATTTTTTGATGATCTCAACTTTGACCACTGTCGGTAATCGGTATTTTCTTGAACAATTCGCGTCAGCAGTAACGGATTGGATAAAGCCTTTTTGTTCCCAGTATCTCAATTGTCGTGGTGAAACTCCGACGATCTCACTCAATTCACTGATGCCTACTAATAAATGGTCATTTTCCAATAATTGTTTAAGTGAAGCTCCCACCATTCGTCACACTCCTTTGTTGGTCGTTCCCTTAATTATACTTTTGTTGACTATCGTGTCAAGTAGGTTGACAAAAGTTAAAAATAGGAATAAAGTATCTTAGTGATTTCAGAAAACATTCAGAAAGAAGGAGAAATATGAGTAAGAATCAACCCGTAGATATTTACGGAAAACCATATAATCGTACACTATTAGTTGTCGTGTTATTGATTGGGACATTTTGTACGGTCTTGAATCAGACCTTATTGACAACTGCTTTTCCAACATTGATGAAAGCTTTTGATATTTCAGCTTCTGATGTGCAATGGTTGACAACAGGCTTTTTACTAGTGAACGGGATCATGATTCCGATTACTGCTTGGTTGATTAATAAGTTCAGTTCTAGAAAATTATATCTGTCTGCTATGACGATTTTTTTGATTGGGACGATCACCTGTTTTACTGCTCCTAACTTTAGTACATTATTGATTGGACGATTGATCCAAGCGTGTGGAGTAGGGGTATCTATGCCATTATTGCAAAATATCATGCTATCGATCTTCCCACCAGAAAAAAGAGGTTCTGCTATGGGAATGTCTGGGATCGTTATCGGATTAGCCCCAGCATTAGGCCCAACACTATCTGGTTATATCATTGATAACTATCATTGGCGCGATTTATTTGGAATGGTTATTCCAATCGTCGTTCTTGTTTTAGTACTTGCGTTCTTTTTGATGAAGAGTGTGATTCCTTTATCAAATCCAAGTATCGATATTTTCTCTGCCATTCTTTCAACAATTGGATTTGGTAGTTTGCTGTACGGATTTTCAAGCGTAGGAGACGCCGGTTGGGGAAGTACGAAAGTAATCAGCTTCTTGATCGTTGGTGTGATTTTCATCGCCGCATTTGCTTGGCGCCAATTACATTTAGAACATCCATTCTTAGAGTTGCGCGTTTTTAAATCACCAACCTTTACGATTGCAGCGATCCTAGCAGGCGTAACGAATATGGCGATGGTCGGTGCGGAAATGGTCGTGCCATTGTATATTCAAAATATTCGTGGAGAATCGGCATTCCACTCTGGCTTGATGTTGCTTCCTGGTGCATTGATCATGGGTGCCATGATGCCAATCACTGGTGCGATTTTTGATAAACACGGGGCAAAACGTCTTGCGATTGTTGGGATGTTCATCCTAACAGCAGCTACAGCACCTTTTGCCTTCTTGACTGAAACGACACCTGTTTTGTATATCGTCATTCTTTATGCGATCCGAATGTTTGGGATCTCAATGGTCATGATGCCGGTGACAACATCAGGAATGAATGCTTTACCTAACAACTTGATCAGCCACGGAACAGCGGTGAACAATACCTTCCGCCAAATCGCAAGTTCGATCGGAACTGCGATTTTGATCAGTGTGTTGACGAATGTTACGAAAGATAATCTACCAACGGATGCTGTGTTGAAAAGTACACCTTTAGCCTATAAAGATCAAGCAATCAACGCGACTTTATCTGGTTACCATGCGGCCTTCTTTGTCGCAATCATATTCGGCTTGATTGGTTTTGCGATTGCTTTCTTCTTAAAAAGAAAAGAACCAGTAGTGGTGGAAGTGGGGGATAACGCATGATTATTTTCGTATTGATTGCCAGTGTCATTGCTTTTGCTTTGACGAATGTGTTTGCCAAAAAAAGGTGGCAAACACTTCTTTCACTCGTCTTTGGCTTACTGTTTGTTCTCTCGTTAGGGCTGATCGTAGGAAATATCACTAATCATTTTGGTATGGAAGAAGTGACAGAAACAAAAACGACTCCGCTCGTTTCCAGTGCGGATCAGTCAGACGTAAATATATTGCTTTATCAGTCACTAGGAGATGGGACAGAAAAAGTCTACTTATATCGAACAGATGACAAGCAAAAAGAACCAAAAGCTACTGGCACAAAAAATGAAACAAATAAGGTTGAACAAACGGATGGCAAAGCAGAAAAAGTCAGTGAAACAACTTATTGGGTTTATAAAAATGACCAATACAAATTCTGGTTCAACTTAGCGGATAATAACCATGAATATGAACGCCGGGTCAATACGTTCAAACTTCCGAATGATTGGATCGAATTAAGTACTGACCAAGCTTCTGAGTTGGCAAAACGTGTCGAAGAACAAAAAAGCACGATGGAAGCCGATGCACAAAAATTTGTCAAAGAAGGCTTGATGAAGGCTATTGCCCAAAATCCAGCGATGTCTCAAGAAGAACAACAACAAGTATCAAAAGACTTAGCGACAACCTATCAAAAACAAGCATTGGCAAAATTAGTCGCAGAAGTGAAGAAGTAAAAGGAAAACTGTTCGTACTCAGGTCTTTTCAGCCGAGTACGAACAGTTTTTCTTATTGTTGATTCAATCAGTTCCATTTCTTTGTTATACTGAAAAAAAGGAGGGAAATAATGACTGAAATACATAAATTTGAATCTAAAATCTATGCCTCTGAAGTTGGTAAAGGTGGCGCATACGTCATCTTTCCTTATGATGTGAAGGCATTGTACAATGTTGGAAGAATCAAGGTTTCTGCCACTTTTGATGGTGAACCCTATGAAGGTAGCATTGTGAATATGGGCATAAAAAATGAAGACAGCACGATTTGTTATATCTTAGGGATACGCAAAGACATTCGCCAAAAGATTGGTAAGGATATTGGCGATATAGTGAAAGTAACCGTTGTCAAAACATCCGGGTGAATTATTACTTTACCGCTAGTCATATCTTGTCTCTCAAATTCAAACAAATAGTGTGATCGAATTAACAGTTGCGGAAAGAAAAAAAATCCACAGTATGGATGAGGTCGGAACAGAAGTGTTCAGCCTCGAGAAATAAGACGGAATCCACGAAAATTGCTTTTCAAATTTTTGTGGATTCCGTCTTATTTCCGAAGAGGTTACTTCCAAAAGAATAAAGCAAAAACACAGTTGGTTTTGAAATTACTTGTCAAAACCAACTGTGTTTTTTTCTATTATATTTTACTATTCTGCTCTTAAAGCAATCGCTGCATCTTTCTTCGCTGCCATACGAGCTGGGATGTGTCCGCCTAACATCGTTAAGATCGTTGATACAACAATCAAAATCAAGGCGTGTACAGGATTTAGTTGAGCAACATTTTCTAAATCAGTCATATTGTACAAGAGACTATTGATTGGGAAAGTCGCTAGCCAAGCAATCAAGACCCCTAGTAAACCAGAAGAAATCCCTAAGATACAAGTCTCAGCATCGAATACCCGTGTGATATCTTTCTTACGCGCACCTAAGGCTTTCAAGACACCGATTTCCTTCGTCCGCTCGATCACAGAAGTATAAGTGATGATGCTGATCATGATCATACTTGTTACAAGTGAAATACCTGCAAAAGCAATCAAGACATACGTGATGGCATCCATCAATCCACCAGTCAATTCGGTCATCGTTCCAGCTAAATCGGAATAGACGATTTTATCTTCATCTGATTTTCCTTTGTTGAATTCATCTAAATAGTTTAGAATCTCTTCTTTATCGCCAAAATTATTTGGATAGATCATAATACTTGAAGGTAAGCTATCTCCACCTAAATAGCTGATCAATGTTTGTTTTGCTGACTCATCTACTTTTTCAGTCGTCAATACGTTCATATCGCTGTCTTTTTGCGCTTGAACGATTTCAGAATTCTTGTTTTCATTGACGATTTCTGTTGTCAATTGGTCGCTGTAAGCAATACCCGGAGATAACAGATTCATCGTAGAAGAAGATTTGACCCGTAGAATACCAGAAATCTTAACTTCTCTGGAGGCATCTTCGTACATCGCTTGGTAATCCGTATTAGGAATGAAGTTTCCTGTCGGTAATTTTGTATAGTACGTATCATTGTTCACTAATTTGAAAGTTGTTCCGACGATTTTGTCAAAATCAAGTGTTTCGCCGTCTTTCACATCAAAGCCTAAATTTTTCAACGCATTGATGTTGGTATTATTATTGCCATCCACGATCAATACGACATCATTTGCAGAGGCAGGATAACTACCAGAAAGTAATGAGTAATTTGATTCTAAGAAATTGTCTTTTTGGTCGTCTAGTTGTGTTGGGAAACTAGAAACACCTACGCCAGTCATGGAAGACATCGCACTTGAGAAGGACAGTGATTCAGAATCTGGGTTTTGATTCGAAAAGCTAACAGGCTGTACTTCGCCGTCAACATCTCTTAATAAATTGATACCAGTCGTGCGGGTAAAACCAATATTATTACTTAAATCAGGATCGATACTCGTTACATAATCAACATATTCTTGGTCAATATTATTCGTATGTTGTGCACGGTCTTCATCGCTGATTTTTGCGGTAACAGTTTTTGTATCTGGATATTCGGCTGTGTTGGAACTCAAGCCATCCGATTCAGAAGGAGGACTAGTGGTGACTTTGGAAATCGTAATTGGAAAACGAGCCATCGTTTCTGATTGTGTTTGATCAATTTGTTTTTGGAATCCTGTAGATAGGGCTAAAACGATCGCAATCCCAATAATCCCGATACTTGAAGCAAAGGAAGTCAAAAATGTCCGGCCTTTTTTTGTGCGAATATTATTGAAAGATAATTTTAATGCGGTCCAAAAGCTCATCTTTGTCCGACGTAGATTAAATTGATCATCTTTTGGACGTTCGATATGTGGATTAGAATCAGAAACGATTTTTCCATCTGAGAACTCAATGATCCGATCGGCATATTCATGTGCCAACTCAGGGTTATGTGTGACCATGATCACTAGTTTCTCATTGGATAGTTCTTCAATCAACTTCATAATTTGGACACTTGTTTCTGTGTCTAAAGCACCGGTTGGCTCATCACATAAAAGGATGTCAGGGTCATTGGCTAAAGCACGTGCAATTGCGACACGTTGCATTTGTCCACCAGATAATTGATTGGGTTTTTTGTGCATGTGGTCGGTCAATCCAACACGACGCAATGATTCCTCCGCTTTTTTCCGTTTTTCATCTTTAGAGACACCACTTAATGTCATGCCAAGTTCAACATTTTCAATGATCCCTAAATGTCCGATCAAGTTATAGCTTTGGAAAACAAAACCGATGGAATTATTACGGTAAGCATCCCAATCGCTGTCTTTAAAATCTTTTGTGGACTTCCCGTTGATGACCATATCGCCAGAGTCATAATTATCCAAGCCGCCGATCACGTTCAACATGGTTGTTTTACCAGATCCACTTGGGCCTAAAATAGCTACAAATTCTTTTTTTCTAAAAGCGACGGATACGCCGTCTAATGCTTTTGTCGTTGTTTCACCAACTTTATAATATTTCTTTATCTCTTTTAATTGTAACATTGTCACCCTTCTTTCCGTTTGAAATATTCGTTATACTAATAAGTATAACAGAACAACGAACGTAGTATAATGAATGAATGTTAACTGAATATGAACAATCAGAAAAAAAACTGAAATTTTTCAAATAATTACATGAGGAGAAATGATGAATCGAATATTACTAGTAGAAGATGATGAGCGTTTGCAACAACTTTATCAATCCGTTTTAGAACGCGCTGGTTTTTTGGTTTTCGCCGTTGCAAATGGGACCGAAGCTTTGAAGCGATTAGAGAGTACTCAAGTGGATGTGATCATCACAGATATTATGATGCCTGTGATGGATGGGTATGAACTGTTGGAAACTTTACGAAGCAGTCGCGTAGAAACACCTGTGTTGATCATCACAGCGAAAGCAGATTTTGAAGATAAAAAGAAGGGATTTCAACTGGGAACGGATGACTATATGACTAAACCAGTAGATGTCAATGAAATGGTATTGCGGGTAGAAGCCTTGTTACGGCGAGCGAAAATCAATCATAGCCACCAATTGAACATTGGACAAACTAGCTTGAACCAAGAAACGTATGAAGTGATCAAGCAGGATCAAGCCATCTTACTTCCACAAAAAGAATTTCAATTATTGTACAAACTACTTTCTTATCCAAATAAGATTTTTACACGGCAACAATTAATGGATGATATATGGGGGTTGGATACCAATACGGAAGAACGGACGATCGATGTGCATATCAAACGATTACGCACGCGTTTTATTGAAAATGATGATTTCCAGATCATGACAGTTCGTGGCTTAGGCTATAAGGCGGTGATTTGATGCGTAAAAAAATCTTTTCGCAATTATGGATTTATTTTGCTTGCATTGTGTTTATTTCCATTTTAGTTACTTTGTTGTGTTTCTTAGGTTTTATTTTCTTACTGTCACATAAAACAGTTCCTGCTTCAGAGCAACAAGCGACATGGTTTCCTTTAGTCGTTTTTGCAGGATTTAGTATGATGGTGGGCACAGGAATCTCGATCTTTGTCGGTCGTCGGATCTTGCTGCCGATCAGTGATTTACGAACGAATATGAGCAAAGTAGCAACTGGCGATTTTTCGATTCGGATGGATGAGCAACAAAAAGTCGAAGAAGTGCAGCAACTATACAAAGATTTCAACGTGATGGTCCAAGAATTGAGTAGTATCGAAACGTTACGAAATGACTTTGTTTCCAATGTTTCTCATGAATTCAAGACGCCGCTTGCCACGATCCAAGGATACGTCCAATTATTGCAGGCACCTAACATTTCAGAAGAAGAAAAGCAGGTTTTCTTGCAACGGATCATTGAGAGCATCACTCAGCTTTCGCAATTGACAGAGAACACACTGAAATTGAATAAATTAGAAAATCAGCGAATCAAATTAGAAAAGCGTCCGTTTCGTTTAGATGAACAGATTCGTGAAGTGATTGTTTTTTTACAACCTAAATGGGAGCAAGAACACCTTCAACTGGAGATCGATCTGGAAAGTGTCAACTTTGTCGGTAATGAAGAATTTCTATATCAAGTCTGGCTGAATCTCATGGACAATGCCATCAAGTACAATCAACCACAAGGGAAAATCAAGATTCGCCTAACACAAAATGCCACTCAAGTAATCGTTGAAGTGACAGATTCTGGCGTGGGAATGGATCAAGAAACACAAGCACGACTCTTTGAGAAATTTTATCAAGGGGAATCCAGTCGTCAATTTTCTGGGAACGGGCTGGGCTTATCACTAGTCAAAAAAATCGTTGAATTGCATCATGGAAAAATCAGTTATAACAGTATCCCAAAAGTAGGTACGACCGTCATCGTTCAATTAGACAAAGAAAACACGCAACCAAATTCTCCGATGGAATAAGATCCAGAGAAGTGAACAGTTAATGATCTATAGGAGCAATAAACCAACAAAAACGAAGAAAAAAATGCCACTTCTGATTTAATCGTTCTAAGGTGTATTTTTCAAGTAATATATACTTGGAAAAGTGTACGAAAACAAGTCGTACATAAGTGAGCATTCGTATATTTTTCTAATAACCGTTATTGGAGGAATGATAGGAATTGAAAAAACAAGTCGGTTTATTGCTCGGACTTTTGACGTTAAGTGTTGGACTGAGCGGAGCCAATCCCATAGTCATTGCAGAGGAAACAACTCATTCTCATGATACTCCCACTGTATTATTGAAACAGGATTCGGTCTTGAGTACACTTGTGGCAAGTTCAAGTGCAGAGGACGAAAAACAAGCAGATCGTGGTATCGGTTATTATTGGAAATGCCATACCTGCGGCTATCATAGTAAGTGGCATCTATTCCCTGGGACAGCAGTTTCTGCTGCCAATAAGCATGCACAGCAATACGATCATGTCACCTCTGTTTATCCAAATTAGCAACTGACTATTTTAGAATGGAGTGTAGCGAAAGATGAATGAAACGTGGTTGAATAGGAATAAAAAAGAAGTGATCCGTTTCTCTCTTGCCGTTTTTCTAGGTTTTGCACTAAGTTTTATCGTATTTGCTTTGTTGTAGGTAAGAGGATAATAAAAAAGTATTCAAAAGGAACAAAGACCAGAAATCATTACGGTCTTTGTTCCTTTTTTGTAAGCAGAATTTTTATGATAATTAGCATTGTTTTCGCGAAGATTGAAGTAATCAGGGGGATGATTGGGAATTTTACTTGCAAACAATATTATACGTGATATAATATTGGTAAATATAAAATATTGCAAACTATAAAGAAGGTGAAGTAATGCATATCCAAGTCCCAACAGTTTTACTCGATGGTACGGTTTTAGCAGCTTTAAGCAGAGAAGACATGTACGGTTACGCATTAACGAAGATCGTCCAAGAAAGTTTATCTGTCAGTGAATCAACGATGTATCCTGTTTTACGCAGATTAAAAAAAGAAGAATACTTAGAAACATACGACGAACCATTCGAAGGTAGAAATCGCCGATATTACCGCTTAACTCCGAAAGGACGTCAACATTTAGAAGAAATCATTGATAAATGGATCGTGTTTCGAGATTCCTTAAACCGATTACTGGAGGAGAATACGAATGAATGAATATTTAAATGATGTGTTGGACGAACTTCAAGAAATACCTGAAGATGATCGCTTTGATATTATTCAGTATTATGAAGAATACTTCTTGGATTCTGGCAAAACAGTAGAAGAAGTCGTGGATGAATATGGCTCACCAAAGCAATTTGCCCTGAAGCTGAAAATCAATTATTACTCGGAACAAGACGACGATGAATCAGAATACAGCCAAAGTCCTAAACGGAAAATCCGTTTGATTTGGATGATCGTTATCGGGTTGTGTGCATCACCTTTATTGATTCCTTTAGCATTAGCTTTTATTCTGGCGATTTTTGGTATTCTGATTGGCTTAATTGGCGTGATCATTGGAATCTATGTCGTATGTATCAGTATTTTAGGAGTAGGTTTATTTTCGATCATTTCAGGTGTTGCTGTCTTGCAACAATCGATTGCTAGTGGGCTGTTCTTTGTAGGACTAGGGTTACTTGCCACGGGAGGTGCCGTTTTCTTTGCACCATTATTGTTAAAAGGAACTAAATGGTTATTCCAAATGATGATGAACTTTGTCAAGTGGGTAGGACGCCGGTTTATTACGAAACGAGCGATCCATACGACGAATAGTGGGGTGTAAAAAATGAAATTAAAATATATCTTGGGGATAGGATTGGGACTGATGGTCACTGGTGGCTTGATGGCAGGATTAAGTTATGCCTCTGGTGCCCAAACGAGTCTGACGTGGGAAGGTGGACCAAGGATCATAGAAATGGCTCGCGAAACAAAAGATTTTTCGTCTGAAAAAATCGAAAAAATCGTTGTCCGTGCAGATTACCAAAATATCGTGATCCAACGAGGCGTGAACTTTGGGGTTGAAACGTCTTATGATAAAACGCAAAAACCAAAAATCAATCTGGAAGATCACACATTGGATATCTCAGCTGACGGACAAACGCCAGCAGTGATGATCAACGTGACAGACACACGTTCGATGTTGAAAATCACGATCCCTAAAACCATGTCCTTAACAGAATTAGTGGTTGAAGGGAAAAACAATGAATTATTTTTAGATGAGTTCAATAGTAAGAAAATCAACTTGAATTTAGCAAATACTTGGACATCGATCAATGAAGTAAGTGGAGAACTTCTTACTGTAGAAAATCAAATGGGTTCGTTAGATTTTCATGAGGTTTCGATAGATAAAGTCAAATTAGCTACAAGTGATGGCAGTATCATTATTAACGAGAATGAAAAACCAATCAAAGGCGAAATCACACTTCAAAATAGCACGATTGATTTCTACGATAATCAAGAGCAAGGATTAGCTGTGACACTTGAAGGGGATTCTTATATCAACAAAAATTATGAATCTTTGACAACGAAGACGTATCATCAAGGAAACAAAGACCTCAAAGTGACTGGTCATAATAGTCAAGTGAACTTGACGAATGAAGATGATGAAGAGCCTCCGATGGATGATGAAGATTACGGAGAGTATGATTAATCGTTGAACAGTCAAGACTGTCTTTTTCAAAATAACGAATAAATAGTTGAAAAAGCGTATAATTCTTTATGGAATAAGGAATTATACGCTTTTTTATTTATTTTACATGAAATATTATCGCCTATCATTCAATAATATAGTAGAATAAGGAAAGGGAAAAACGTACATATATGGGGAAACTAGGGTGAATATTGAATGAAAACAGAGGAAATCAAGCGAGAAGAATTGAAAAATGAATTAGGGAAATTGCATCATTTTTTAACAGAACTGAGTACCAAGTATTATGATACAGACAAAGAAAGAGTGACGATCCAATATCCAAATAATTCCGAAGGACGACAACTTGAACAAGTGTACAACGAAATGTTCAAACATCTATTGAAAGTGAAAAAAGAATTAGATTATTATTCACTGCCAATCATCGATACGGGTATTTTAAAATACGATCAAGCAAGTGAGCGATTTGTCTTCAAATCGGTCCGTGAGAATCTTGAATTATCCGCTGGTATGGACTTAGAGATCTTAGTGGAAGACTATTTTACTGAAACAAAACAGTGGGTCCGTACACGATTAGAATATTTGCCAGAAGCATCAGGTGGCGTACACGAAAACGGTTGGTATATCACGGAAGACAAAGAATTGGAATTAGAAGGAGCCATGGCAAGGATTCGCAAAAAAACAGAATAGAACCAAAAAAAATTAGGAGTGAGTAAATGAAAGAAAAAAAGGCATTCACTATCAATGGCTATACAGGGCTGTTTATTATTCTTCTAATGTTTGTCGTAGGACTCTTATTATTTTTCATAGGGGTTGCTCGATTTTTAGTTGGCTTTTCAATTGTCGGGATTTTCTTGTGGTTGCTCGTTTTCTTAGCAATCAGTGGACTGACAGTAGTCAGCCCCAACCAAGCAAAGGCAATCGTCTTTTTTGGGCAATACATTGGAACGATTCGTGAGAGCGGGTTTTTCTTAACGATTCCTTTTGCACAAAAAATCAACTTATCTTTAAAAGTTCGAAACTTCAATAGTTCGCTGTTGAAGGTCAATGACTTAGATGGGAATCCAATCGAGATTTCCGCTGTCGTCGTTTTTAAGGTAGTAGATACAGCTAAGGCGCTTTTTGATGTAGCAAATTATCATCAATTTGTTGAAATCCAAAGTGAAACCGCCATTCGTCACATTGCCAGTCAATATCCATATGACACATTCAACGAGGATGATCTTACTTTACGTGGAAATACCACTGCGATTTCAGATGAATTGGCAAAAGAATTACAAGAACGTTTATCGGTGGCGGGGGTCGAAGTTTTAGAGACAAGATTAAATCACCTGGCTTATGCAACAGAAATTGCTAGTGCGATGTTGCAACGACAACAAGCCAAGGCCATTTTATCCGCCCGTCAAACCATCGTTGAAGGCGCAGTGACGATGACACAAATGGCTCTGGAACAAATCGAAGCAGGCCAGGATATCACCTTTACCGATGATCGAAAGATCCAGTTGATCAACAATCTACTTGTATCGATCATTACTGATAAAGGCACGCAACCAGTGATCAATACTGGCAATAATAAAGAAAAATAGCTAAATGAGGAAAGCATCCGTCAGTGGAATGCTTTCTCCAATGAATATCGGTTTGAATCAATAAAAAAAGAATTTGGAGTGGCTCACACTTCCAGATTCTTTTTTTTATGGGACATATGACAATAATGAAAGAGTTTTGATAGTAAAAAGAAAGGAATTTTCACGGATACTTGACTATACTTAATTTATCAGAACAGGAAAGAAGGAGTCACAATGAAAAAATTATTGATTGGGTTGGGAGCATTTATCATCATCGCTTTTGGTGGCTACCGTTTAGCAGATCATTTGATCATGGGTGGTGAAAGCTACTATGTTCAAATCACAACGGATGGTGAGAAACAGGTGGATCACGCTGACGGTGGACAAGAAATCATCAGTTATCGTTATGAACTACCTGGGTTTAATAAAGAAGGTAAAGAAAAAACAATGGACTTCAATGGTTTTCAAGAGCGACCATTAAGAAAAGATGCATTTTTGAAAGTGACTTGGAATAAAAATAAAGGCGTGACGTCTTATGAGGAAGTACAGGCAAAAGACATTCCATCAGCAGCACAAGAAAAATTAAGTAAAGGAACGGTCAATAATGGATAAAATCGTAGAAATCAAGAACGTAACAAAAGTTTACGGAAAAAGTAATGAGAAACAGACACAAGCATTGAACGGTATCAGTTTTAGTGTGGAAAAAGGCGAATTCATTGGTATCATGGGGGCTTCTGGATCAGGTAAATCAACCTTATTGAATATCTTATCAACATTAGATAAACCAACAAGTGGCACGATCCATATCAACCAAGCAGATGTCACGAAGTTGAAAGGAAATCAGTTAGCCGATTTTCGAGCAAAAGAAATCGGCTTTATCTTCCAAGATTTCAATCTTTTAGAGAACTTGACTGCACAAGAAAATATTGCAGTTCCGCTTTCTTTACAAGGCGTGAAACCAAAAGATATCAAGAAAAAAGTCAATGCGGTGGCTGAACGCTTATCAATCAGTCACATTTTAGACAGCTACCCCGCAAAAATCTCCGGTGGACAAAAACAACGGGTAGCAGCTGCGCGTGCATTGGTGACTCAACCAACGATTCTTCTAGGTGATGAACCGACAGGCGCACTGGATTCAAAAAGTGCGAAAGATCTTTTAGATACGATGGAGGAGCTAAACACGAAAGATAATGTCTCCATTTTATTGGTGACACATGATGCTTTTTCAGCAAGTTACTGTCAACGAATCTTATTTATTAAAGATGGCGTGATCCATCAGGAAGTTAAACGCGGAGAACAAAGCCGTTCAGACTTTTATCGTCAAATATTAACGATTCTAGGTAATCTAGAACAGTAAGGGGGAAACTGAACATGCTTTGGAAATTATCACTTACTGGGATCAAGAGTCGGTTAAGAGACTATATTGTTCTATTTTCAGGTTTAGTCATGGCTTCAGCCATCTTTTATATGTTCGAGTCAATGGCAAGCAACACCGATTTTTTGAACAATAATTCCACTTTAGCGATGACAGTCTTCATCTTTCGCTTTGGGTCGGTATTATTGGGGATCATCACATTCGTCTATATTCTTTATGCCAACTCATTTTTGATGACGATGCGACAAAAAGATTATGCGATGTTTATGATGTTAGGAGCGAAAGGGCGAAAAATTGCCCAAATGATTTTCTCTGAGACCTTGATAGTAGGAACTGTTGCTACATTGGTTGGTTCAGCGCTAGGTATTGGTTTAACAAGCGTCGTCCATCGACTATTAGTTGCCCAGTTAAATATTAAAATCACACATTTTACACCGTTCAATATGAATGGATTATTGATTACTTTGCTGTTTTTCATTGTACTATTCTTATTAGCAGCGTTTGTCAATGCATTCTCGATTGTCAAAAAACCAATTTTGACTTTACTACGTGCGGATCAAACACCTGCGCAGATGAAACAACACAAATTCTTGTTTTTCCTTGAAGTAGTTTTAGGCATCATTTTTATTGGCGTCGGTTACTATATGATGGCAAATATCGGAACCTATCAGTTGATGGCAATCGCCGTCGCGTTAGTTACAATCGTTTTAGGAACGTACTTTATTTTCCATTCGGTCATCATTTTCTTCCTTAAACTATTGAAGAAAACAGAAAATCTTTCGATGAAAAAACTGAACAACTTTACGTTATCACAGTTAAGCTTCCGTATTCGTGAATACACGCAAATGCTTTCAATGGTTGCAATGTTACTCGCATTAGCTTTAGGTGCATTAACAGTCGGTCTAGGCTTTAAAAACCAGATCACTCAGTTGACGAATGAAGTATCAAATTATGATCTAGTATTGAATCAATCAGAATTGATCGATCAATCTAAAGTGGAGAAACTTTCACCAACGATCAACGCGGTCTATCAACAAAAAGAAGACGAAAAAACAGTGTACTATAACTATAGTGAGTTTGAACAAAATCCATTTTTGATCATGGAAAATCAAACACCTAACACTGGGGAAAGAAACGTCAAAACGAAAAAAGTAACCGCAGAAGAATTAGCGACAAACTTAAACTATCAAGATGAGTTACGCTATTACGAATTGCCAGAACAACGAGAAAAAGAAATCAAATTACTGCCAGCAGAAGAATTTGCTCAATTAAATCTTCCACAAACAAGTATGCAACTGATCCAAGCAAAAGATTTCCATGAGAATATTGAACTAATTGGTGATCTGGTAGCAGAAAACAATAAAAATAATGAATCATTAAAAGATGGAATGTTTAGTTTCACGCAAAAATATGATGCGTATCAAATGATCAACGGCATGTTCTCTGGCTTTGAATTCATGGGCTTCTTCTTAGGGATCGCCTTCTTGACAATGTTAGCAAGTTGCTTGATGTTCAAAATCCTTTCAGGTAGCAAGAGTGATGTCGTTCGTTATGAGATGCTCGGTAAGATCGGTGCTCGTCAAGCATTGTTAAAACAATCGATTCGTCGAGAAATCGGTATTCTCTTCTTAGCACCAGGGATTCTAGGAGCCATCCATGTATTATTTGGACTTCAAATGTTTACTGTTTTGATGGATGATCCATATCACAACTTATGGATACCATTTACAATATTCTTTGTTCTCTACTTTATCTACTATGTTGTAACTACTTGGCTGTATACAGGCATCGTTTTGAACAAAAAAGAATAAGTTTAGATTGATAAAGAGCGAGAAGATGGTTCGTAGAAAAACCTCCTTCTCGCTTTTTCTGTTGCCTTCGATAAAATTTGCTTGAAGCATGATCAAATAGAGAAAAGACCACTGGATACGATGGAAGGAGATCGGTTATGAGTGAACTGCTAGTTTTTTCAAAGACGGATAACTGCAACAAATCCCTAGAAAATAAAAAAATACACGCTTGCTTTTTGATCATCTTTATTCGAAGTTTGAATTTGATAAAGATTACTTAGAGAGTGAGATCAACACAATTCTAAAAAGTATTTACTCTGATCATGCCATATTACGGCGCTACCTCGTCGATTATCGTTACCTTGATCGGAAAAAAGACGGTTCGATCAAAAGGCAGTGAGACAGAATCAAATAAATAAAAAACGCATCTCTTTAAAAGCCAAATTGGCACGAAAGAGATGCGTTTTTTAGGAACTTTTATTTGTTTGTTTTTGCCAAGCATCATATTTCAACAAAAAATATTCGATCACGAAAAAAAGCGTTGAAGTTGTTTCAAAAGGTGTAAGGATATCTTCTTGATCTTGTACTTCTGGATTCAAGAAGAAAATCGTTTCATCACAAAGTTTTGAGACAGTTGAGTTCCTAAGTTTTGTGATACCAATTGTCTGGATATTTCGTTGCTTCAGTTGCTTCGCTAATTTGACGACTTCAGGAGACTCACCATTTAGCGTGATCAACAGGACTAAGTCTTCTGGCTGAATGATTTGGTAAAACTGCTTGTTGATGGAAACGGCACCGAAGTCATAGAGTATCAATCCGTTGTGTACGAAAAGCAATTTCATATAACTCGAAACTAGCGTTTGTATGTCACCTGATCCATAGATAAAAATCCGATTCGCATTTGCCATCATTGTACATAGATCGGTGAAATCTTTTTTCTTGAGATTTTCAATTGTTTGGATATGATTTTCCAAGATTTCTCCTTCAAGTTCAGATAGAGGAACATTTTCCTGTGTAAGTTCATTTTTTAGATGATATTTGAATTCTGAGAAACCATCAAATCCTAGTTTTTGGCAAAAACGCATGATTGTTGTGCGCGAAACGTTGCATTGTTTCGCCAGTTCGTTAATAGACATTGTTAAAGAATTTTTTTTGTGATTTGTGATATAGGACCAGATAAGAAAATCATTTTCAGTCAACCTTGACTGAAACGTCGTAATTCGGTCTTGTAACATCTCTTTTCATCATTGCCAAAAATCTATAAATCGTTAGAACTAACCATTAAACTTTTCAGAACCATGTTTCTACAACGCTTGTTTGGTCATTTGTAAATATGGATCTGACGAATAGTGGTTATTTTTTGATGTAGCGATTGAATGTTCGATTCTAATTTATAGATATTACAGGTTTTGACAAATCAGTTTCCCCCTTTTTCATTTGATATTTTTGAGAGAGTTCACGCTGTAATCGACGTAGACGTTTCTCAATCTTGTTTGTTTTAGTGCTATTTTCATAGACCTTGTAAGGTGATACAACTGCTAAATCTTTGTTACCTAACTCAATAACCAATTCATTATTAGCCAATTTTTGGTTGGCAGACTGTCTTCAATCACCCTTTGGTTTACCTGGAGGATTTTCCAATTGCGTGTGTCCTTATTGTTCTCACCTCACTAATAAGATACGTCTTCATGTACCGTTTATTTGATTAACTACTACCAGACCTCTTGTTTTATTCGCGAAGATAGGATGTGACGATTCACAAATTTTGTGACAAAAACCTTTTTCCTGTGAGGAGTTTTTAAATCATCTTAAAGTGTTTCAGGAATCCATTTTAATAGTAAACTAAGAATCAGTAAAGCGCTTACTAAAAAATATGAAGGACTAAAAAACTATGATGAAAAAAATTCAAAGATTTGGTGGAGCAATGTTAGCACCTGTCATGCTATTTTCTTTTTTTGGTATCGTTATTGGTTTTTCTTTACTTCTTTCCAATCAAACGATCATGGGAGATATTGCTGCGCCTGATACACTCTGGTATAAGTTCTGGAATGTTGTAGCAGCCGGTGGCTGGACCCCATTTTTTCAATTACCGCTTTTATTTGTGGTCGGATTACCAATCAGTTTAGCTAAAAAATATACGGCTCGAGCAACGATGGAAGCATTAGTGATCTATATTGCTTTCAATTATTTCGTCAATGCAATTTTAACGTTATGGCCAAATTCTTTCGCCGTGGATCTATCTCAAGGAACAGCCGTTGGTTCTGGGTTAACATCGATTGCTGGAATCATTACTTTAGATACGGGCATGATCGGAGCATTGTTGATTTCAGGTATCGTGGTTTATTTGCATAATCGCTTTTATGAAAAAGAATTACCAGAGATGTTGACGATTTTTAGTGGTTCTGTTTTCGTTACGATGATCGCTTTTTTTGTCATGATTCCTCTAGCACTTTTGATGTGTGTCATATGGCCAATCATCCAAGAAGGAATGAGAAGCATGCAAGGATTTTTTATCCATTCGGGGAATTTTGGTGTATTCATCTATCAATTTTTACAGAAAATCCTTATTCCAACTGGCTTACATCATTTCGTGTACGCGCCATTTGCTTATGATAGTGCGGTAGTTGAAGGAGGGATGGCTGCTTATTGGGCATCCAATATTGGCGAATTCCAAACAAGTGCGCTTTCGCTTAAAGAACTTTATCCTTTTGGTGGTTTTTCTTTATCGGGCATGTCAAAAGTATTTGGAACTGCTGGCTTAAGCTTAGCCATTATTCAAGCCGCTCATCCAGAGAAAAAGAAGAAGGTCATCGCATTGATCGCCCCAGCTGCATTAACTGCGATTTTGACGGGAATCACCGAACCTATTGAGTTTACGTTCTTATTTGTTGCTCCAGCTTTATGGGGTGTCCATGCGCTATTAGATGCGTCCATTGCTACGGTTTCTTACGCTTTTGGCGTCGTTGGGGATTTTGGTGGTGGATTGATCAATTGGTTAGGACTAAATTGGTTGCCTCTTTGGAATTTTCATGGGTCAACCTACCTCACCCAAATCATGATCGGACTTACATTTACTGCGATCTGGTTCTTAGTATTTACCTTCATGATCAAAAAATTCAATTTAAAAACTCCAGGACGTGAAGAGGATGTATCAGAGATACAACTTTATTCAAAAGCTGATTACGAAAACAAAAAGAAGACACAACAAGATGAACAAGAGAAAAACCTACCTAAACATGCTAGACAAGCACAAGCCTATCTAGTGTTAGTAGGTGGAAAAGAGAATGTACTGGATGTGACGAATTGTGCCACACGGTTACGACTTACCGTGAAAGATACAAGTAAAGTAGCCAATCCTATTGATTTTCAGGAAGCTGGTGCCTCAGGACTTGTCAATCCTGGAAATGGGGGTATCCAAATCATTGTTGGGTTAACTGTACCAAGGGTGAGAGAATCATTTGAAGAATTGATCGTAAAATAAGAGGAGGATAATTATGAATAAGAAAAAAAGTTCAATCTTGATCGCAGGTGGAGGGAGTACATATACACCTTCATTAGTGATGATGTTAATAGAAGACCGAGAACGATTTCCAGTCAGAAAAATCAAATTTTATGATAATGATGAACAAAGGCAAGCAGTTATAGCAAAAGCATGCGCGATCATCCTCGCAGAACGAGCGCCAGAAATCGAATTTGATTATTCAACAGATCCCAAAGAGGCTTTTACAGATGTTGATATCGTCATGGCACAACTCAGAGTCGGAAAATATGCCATGAGGGAACAAGATGAAAAAATTCCATTTAAGCACAATGTTGTAGGTCAAGAAACATGCGGACCAGGGGGACTTGCTTATGGGTTGCGCTCGATCGGGCCAGTCTTAGAACTAGTCGACTATATGGAAAAGTATTCACCAGATGCTTGGTTATTGAATTATTCTAATCCAGCAGCAGTGGTCGCAGAAGCAACAAGAAGGTTTCGCCCCAATTCAAAAATCATCAATATTTGTGACATGCCCGTTTGTTTAGAAGATATCATGGCTCGAGTGATTGGGCTACGGGATCGTAAAGAGTTTGAAACGTCTTATTTTGGCTTGAATCACTTTGGGTGGTGGACAAGCATCAAAGACCATGACGGCAATGACTTACTACCAAAAATAAGTGCCCATGTAAAAAAATATGGCTATACAGAACAAACACAACAAGGCCAACACAAAGAAACAAGCTGGTTGGAAACCATGCTAGCAGCCAAAGAGTTACATGAAATCGAGCCGACCTTTTTATCTAATACGTATTTAAAATATTATTTGATGGCTGATGAAACGGTTGCTCATGCCGATAAACAGTATACAAGAGCGAATGAAATCATTGATGGACGGGAGAAAATCGTTTTTGAAGAATGCCAGCGGATTATTAATAACCAAACAGCCAAAGACACGCTTTTTGTCTCTAATGAGCATGCCTCATTTATTACAGATCTAGCTTGTGCGTTGACATTCAATACGAAAGAGCGCATGATCCTGATCGTTGAGAATAATGGTGCCATCTCTAATTTCAGTCACGATGCGATGGTCGAATTGCCTTGTATCGTAGGGAAAGACGGTTATGAAGTACTATCGATTGGTGAAATCCCTACTTTTCAAAAAGGTTTGATGGAACAGCAAATTGCATCTGAGAAGTTAGCAGTCGATGCTTGGGAACAAAAATCATATCAAAAATTATGGCAAGCCTTTATCATGAACAAAACGGTACCTAGTGCAAAAGTAGCGAAGGAGATCCTTGATGAAATGATCGAAGTCAATGCTCCTTATTGGCCGGAGCTTCACTAGGTATCACTTATAAAAATGAAAGGGGTCGGCTGGAGGAGATCCTTCAGCCGATCATTTTGAAAGTAGATATGGCAGTAAAGAATAAATTTCAACTCGTCTATTTGTTTCAGTATGCGTTGATGGCTATTTTGATGACGCAGATCGTACCGTTTTTGACCCAACAAGGCTATGATGCAGTCCAGAGAGGCTGGTTTTTGGCTTCTTACAGTGTGACCACGATGATCTTCCAAATCTTTATTGGCTATTATTCTGACCGAAGTAAGGAGATAAAAAAAGTTTCCATGGTAGTTTCTGTACTATTTGTATGCTTTGCGATCACTTTTTATTTGCTAGGAAAAGATATCTGGCTGATTCATCTGATCGTACTGGCTATTGCGGGAGGGCTATCCAATACAGGGGCAACCGTCCTAGATAACTGGGTGTTGTCAGAGTCAGAGATGCGAAACAATCTTGCGGCGATCAAAGCAATAGGTTCTTTAGGTTGGAGTGTGATGAGTGTATGTATTCCTTTATTCATTTTTAATAAAAATTACCACTGGCTGATTGTTCCTTTTCTCTTTTTTCTAATCAGTTATTTGTACATCGCAAAAACAGTGCCTCAAACACCTCACGATAAAAAGGAACATAAAGAACAAAAAAACGAGGAATTTAATCTTTCAGATATGTATCAGCTGTGCAAGAATGGGGAGTTTTTATGTTATACGTTGCTATTTTTCCTTTTATATTTAACGATCGTCGCCAATAATACGATCGTGATTGACAAGTTACTCTTAATGGATAGTGGAAATACGTTCGTAGGATTAAAGTGGGCGATTCAAGCTTTCTGTGAAATCCCGGCGTATCTTCTATTGAATCATTCGGTGACAAAATGGAAAAATGAGCGATTGATTTTTCTTTCTGGTTTCTTTTTGGTCCTGCAATTTTTGATTTATGCAACTTCGCGAACGCCGTTAGTATTGCTTGCTGCCAGTTTCTTGCAGTTTTTCACTGTCCCAGCTTTTACTATCGGTAGTCGAATGATCATCAGTGAGATTACCCCTAAAAATATCTTTTCTTCAGGACAACTTCTGTCTATAAGTGTCTATATGGGGCTTTCTTCCTTCATTTCTCCCTTACTAGGCGGTGTCTTGGCACAACAGTTATCAGTGAACCATGCACTTTACTTTTTTAGTCTGCTACCGATCTTCGCTTTTATTTGTTATTACTTTTACAACATGTATCAAAGAAATAAATGAGAAATCTGAACAGAGGCGTACAAGAAAGGTGAGGGGATTCCTTACTTTTTTTGTATAATCAAATAAAGGAGAGGAATACTTATGGATAAAAAAGTGCAAGTCTCAGCTAAAATGACGTCCAAAAGTCAAATTACTGTCCCTAAGAGTGTGCGTTAAACATTAGGCTTGAAAGAGCATCAGAAAGTTATTTTTGAATTCACATCTGAAGGTGAAATTAAAGTGACTAGTGAAAAAACAATTCTAGCTTATGAAGACTTTTGGAAAAATGAGTTGGTTGTGATGGAAGAACATGCGAGTGATGATACAGAAATCATTGATTTTGGAGAGGATGTAGGCGAGGAGAAAATCGAATGGTAAAACAAGGGGATATTATTTTTATAGATTTGGTTCCACCAAAAGAGAACGAACTAGCAAAAAAATGACCGTGTGTCATCATTAGCAATGACAACTATAACAAGATTTTCAATGCCGTTTTAGTCATGCCAATCAGTAGTGCAACAAAATATTTACAGGAAAAATATCAACGCTCAAGTGCATTTCAAACAATTTCTGATACAGCGATGAATACAATCAAAGGAACGATATTATGTCAATATAGCCGAAGCATCGATTGATCTCAACGCAGTAATCTTCAAGTGGTTGATCAAATTGATCCTCAAACAAAAGAAAGGTTATCAGAAATTGCCAAATCTTTTTTCTAACCAATAATGCAACTATCCAGCGCCTATTTAGGTGGGGTAAGATACATAAAAAGAACCAGAACTCAGAAGTATTCCATCCACTTCTGAGTTTTGGTTCTTTGATAGGGTGTCCATTTTTGTTATCTCAAAAATTGTTTCATCCGAAAGACACGATCAAGGTTCAAGCGACTAGCAAGTGGCTGATCGGTTTCTCTGACTGTAACAGAAAGTTTCTGTGGGATCTCTCTCACTGAAAAATGATGCCATAGGTCCCAGAAAGAAGCAAATCTTAATTCTGATAGATACAGAAGTGAAGGGTTTCTTTGATTGAACAACGAAATGGTCATTCTAGATGAAGTAGACGAAGAATTTCGCCAACGAGTAGGAACGACAAAGGAATCCATTCGCTCATTTGTTTCAGAATCCTGTGTTTCTTGTTCTTTTGGTTCGTCGTATTGCGTCAAGTCATACGCTTCAATGATCGCATTCAATTTTCTAGAATATTGTCGATCAGTTGCATAGCGCCCTTCTAGATATTTCGTTGCTTCTCGGTAATCTTTAGTCTCAGATTTCCATGTTGGTTTGTAAAAATCAGCATTATGAGATAAGCCGTTTTTGATCAAATCTGCGTAGTCTTCTAAGCTTTCTTTGTAAGAAGGATATTTACGAAATGCTGCACGAATTTGATAGTTTTGCCCAGCTGCTGTTTGTTCTAAGGTATTGAAGGAAATACTACTCCCTTTATAAGCGCCCTTGATCCCAAAAAGATTATAGTTAGGTGAACGAGAAAGCAAGCTGTTACCAGAACCACTTTCTAGGATAGCTTGTGCCATCATAACAGAAGCATAAATATTTTCTTCTTGTCCGATTTCTCGAGCATCTTCAGCGATTTTTGCAACAAACTGATCTGTTGTTTGGTTTTGTGCGAAATGGAATGAATCGTTGATTCCATCTAAAATCGGTGAGCTGGCTAATGAATTTGTCGCTCGTGGTAAACCAGCTATATTGACACGTAAGGCAAAGTCGGGTCTGTAATCCTTGATAGAAGTGATCCGCACATGGTCACCCGGCTGAGGGGCATGGATGTAATTCCCATTACCAATATAAATACCTACATGATGGGTAGTACCAGAAGCAGGGCCCCAAAAGACTAAATCGCCCGGTTGAGCATTCTCGACAGGGATTTGTGTACCAGCATATTGTTGTTCCCCTGTCCAACCTCCAATTGAATGGCCAGTTACTTTTTTATAGATGTAATAAGTCAAACCAGAACAATCGAAAGTCGAAGGACCTTTGGCACCCCAGACATATGGTTTTCCCAGCTGGCGATACGCTTCTTTTACAAGTGCTTGTTGGATGCTCGTTGTGTTTGCTGGTAAAATTGCTTCGATCGGTGTTTTTACAACAAAATCAGATGATTCTGAAGCTGGGTTTTCAATTCGATCGGGCGTCTGAGGCCGATTAGTGTTTGTTGTCTGGTTTGAAGATGAGCCATTATTGTTTGTTGATCCTGTAGAACCACTTGTATTCCCATTATTATTTGAAGAACTTGGTGGTCGTGAAGGATTTGTCGTATTGCCTGTAGTTGAATTTCCGTTGTTGTTGCCATTATTTCCCGAATTGCCAGTGTTGCCATTATTGCCACCATCCGGAATATCTGGAGTAACTGGCGTTGGCTCTGAGGAATCCGTCGTTTCTTCTTCTGGAGAGGTTGGTTCAGAAGGGGAAGTTGACGACTCAAACTTTGCGGAGATCGTTAAATCAGTCACGCCGACTGTAAAAATTTGTTTAGTATAGTCGATTTCTTGCGCACCTTCGATTTTGACAGAAACTAATTGTTCATTCGTTTCAGGTGTGATCATATATGTAACTTTGGTTCCTTCTTTTAAATCTTTGATTTTGCCAGACTTAGAAATCTCTAGGAAATCTTCTTCTGTGTACTCTCTTGTTTTGATCTCAGATTCTTCTTTCTCTTCATCAACGATCTTCAATTTGATTTTTTCACGTAAATTCCGAGCAATCGATAGCGTCCGAGTGGCTGTTTCAGTAGATTCTTCTGTGGATTCCTCCGTGTTGTCTGAAGAATCAGGCGAAGAACTTGATAAGGTTGAATCATTTGTACTTGAATCGGTCGTAAACGACGGACTCTCTGCAACGATCGTGCTTTCGGATGTCTGTGTTTGCCTGATTGTAGCAAACGCAGGCTGTGTAGATAACAAAGTTGGAGCAATCAGCCAAGATGCTGCAAATAGGCGTATTGCTGTTTTTTTCTTCATAACGAAATACTCCTTTTCTTTTTCCACAGTTGTACTAATAAAGTTACATCTGTTCTGTCAGTTGCTTGATTTCGTGAATGCATTCAATCAAGATTCACGAATAAAAAACAAATAAACATTGGACAAAAGCATTAAGTAGCCATTTATTTCGTTTGAACATTCATTGGTTGATGTACCCTATTTCATTTGTGGGGGCACAAATTTTGGGGGAAATGAGTACACTTACTATAAGTTTACCAAAGATTTATAAATTCTTCAAAACATTTCGTTAAATAACGAACGTAAAAAAAAGGCCTAACTGATGGCTTTTCATGTAAGAAATAAAAATATAAAATAACGTATTATTTTAAAAACCAATGATAACAGGTTCAGTCATCATTGGTTCGCAACAAATATTCGTCTTATTGATGGTCAGAGGGATCGATCGATTGAGTCGAGGTACGTTGGATCAACTCTACGGGCAATAAAAGTTCTTCCCATGATTTATCAGGGTGTTGGATGCGTTCTAAGAGTAAACGCGCAGTTGCTTTACCTAAATCTAAAATAGGTTGAGCAATGGTCGTTAATTTAGGCTTCATGTATTCACACATATCAATATTATCATAGCCGATGATGCTATAATCTTCGGGAATGATTTTATCATGCTCCGCTAATCCGCGATATACACCAAAAGCTAGTTCGTCATTTAATGCGAAGATCGCTGTAGTAGCAGAAGAAAGTAAATCAGGGACGATTTCATAGCCCCCTTTTTTTGAAAAGTGAGTAGGGAACCAATGAATCTGTTTCTCAGAATGATCCACATGTTTACACGCTGCTAAGAAACCATCTATCCGATTTTGGACATTTTGCGGTGTCTGTTGTGGATAGACTAAAGCAATTTCCTGATGCCCTAAACCTAGTAGATGCTCACCGGCTAAGTACCCACCTTGATAATCATCTGTTAAGACCGCATCACTAGAACCTTCTGCTTTTTTCTGATCTAATACGATAAATGGCTTTCCTTGTTTCTTCAAAGAAACTTGGAGGGCTTTCGTTGAGACAGCCGAAGAGGCAATAATAAACCCGTCGACACCACGTTGCGTCAACTCAAGTAAATAATCCGTTTCTTTTTGATGATCAAAATCTGCATTGCATAGAATCGTGACAAAATTTTGTTGGTAAAGATAGTCTTCTATCCCTTGCATCAATGTATTGAAAAAAGGGTTGGTGATATCAGGGACAAGGACACCGATTGTTTTTGTTTTCTTTGTGATCATTTGACGTGCAATGTAATCAGGTTGGTAACCTAATTCGTCTCTTGCTCTTACTACTTTTTTGACCGTATCTGGATGGAATTTTGCTTCATTGCCATTCAAGATCAGTGAGACAGTTGCGATGGATACGCCTGAATGTTTCGCAACGTCTTTGATCGTCACTTTTTTCTTTGCCATTGCTATACTCCTATCTCTTTCTTAGTGTCATTTTCCCATGAATACGTAAAGAAGTAAATGATGATTCTATGATATTATTCACCTTGCACACCCTAGAAGCGAATAAACGGTGTTCCAGAAGTAAAACTTCAATAATAAGCCAAAAAAATCAAAAAATGAAAAAGCCATTTTAGCTTTTCCTCTCTTATTACTCAGTGCTAATCGCTTCTCTCACAACCTCTTGTAAACGGTGCTCAAAGCACAACACTTCGGACATAAGACAAAAAATAAAAAATGAAAGAACCATTTTATATTTTTCTTTCTTATGCCTCAGTGCTGAACGCGCCTTTCACGACCTCTCTTGTAAACGGTGCTCAAGGCGCAACACTTCAGACATAAGACAAAAAATAAAAAATGAAAGAACCATTTTCTATTTTTCTTTCTTATGCCTCAGTGCTGAACGCGCCTTTCACGACCTCTTTTGAAAAGGTTTTTTTCACAACCTTTCATTTCAGTGTTAAAATAGAAGAGATTTACCAAATAGACAAATAAACGGGAGAATGAAGGTGGAAGTTTTATGAAATATGTAGAAGTAAAAAATGAATTTAAGCGTTACCAGATGGGCGAAACAACGATTACAGCGAATGACGATATTTCATTCTCCATTGAAAAAGGAGAATTAGTGATCATCCTTGGCCCTAGTGGAGCAGGGAAATCAACGGTATTGAATATTTTAGGTGGGATGGATACACCGGATGAGGGACAGATCATTATTGATGAAACAGATATTGCTCAATTCAATGACAAACAATTAACGGCTTATCGCCGGACAGATGTTGGCTTTGTTTTTCAATTTTATAATCTTGTTCCTAACTTAACCGCAAAAGAAAATGTTGAATTGGCAACAGAAGTTTCGCCAAATGCGTTAGATCCTGTAGAAGTTTTGACACAAGTTGGTCTTGCGCACCGGTTGAATAATTTCCCATCACAATTATCAGGGGGCGAACAACAACGTGTGTCGATTGCACGAGCGCTTGCGAAAAACCCAAAATTATTACTTTGTGATGAACCAACTGGCGCATTGGATTTTGAAACAGGAAAACAAGTATTGAAATTGTTGCAAAATGCTAGCCGTGAACATGGCAACACCGTTTTGATCATTACACATAACTCGGCTTTAGCGCCAATCGCTGATCGAGTGATCCATATCAACGATGCAAAAGTCCGTGCAGTCGAATTGAATGAACAGCCTTCATCTATCGATGAACTTGTTTGGTAAGGAGGTTTGCCATGAAAAATAGAACTTACCTCAAAGCAGGATTTCGTGAAATACGCCAATCAAAAGGACGCTTTATCGCGATCATTTTGATTATTTTACTCGGCACGCTCCTATATGTAGGCGTCAAGACAGCGGGTCCTGTGATGCAAAAAACGATGGATGAATATGTCAGGGCAGGTAAACTCTCTGATCTACAGATCGTTTCGACAGCAGGATTGACGAAAGAAGATGTTGCAGAAGCAGAGAAACTCTCAGATGTAACCGTTGAAACGGGTAAACAGCTATATTACGCGAATGCCAATAAAAATGAAGTTGTCCAAGTGTTCTCCTATGCACCTGATATGAAACAAAATCAGTTGACGGTGATCGACGGTCGCTTGCCGCAATCGGATGATGAACTTGTACTAGATGAGAAGGCAAAAAATCAAGGTTACAGCATCGGTGACACTTATACGATTGAATCAGATGACTTGAAAGAGACGGCGTACAAGATTACAGGATTTGTTCGTTCCCCGTTATTCATCAATAATTTAGAACGAGGGTTTGCAAATGTAGGGAATGGGAGTATTGATTACTTTGCCTATGTTCCCCAAGATAATTTTAAAACAGATATCCAATCCGTTTTATATCTTGACTTTGCAAATGTCGACGATTTAAATACGTACAGTGAAGAATACCAAGAAGAGATGGAAAAAAACATCGAAAAGCTGGAAGCGTTGTTTGAAGAGCGACCGCAGCAACGTTTAGAACAGTTGAAGCAAGAGGGCAAGGATGCTTTAGCCCCTGCAAAACAAGAAATCACAGACGGAAAATCACAAGTGGCTGATGCGAAAAGTCAATTAGAGGCAGCGAGAACACAGATTGATCAACAACGTCAAGTCTTGGAGCAGTTACCTGAACCGCAGCGAACACCGGCATTGAGTGCTTTAGCGGAACAAGAAAGTCAATTATCAGAACAAGAAGCACAATTGACAACAAAAGAAGCGGAGCTAACAGAGGCCGAAGCGTCTATTGCGGAGAATGAAGAAAAAATCAATGAATTAGCCAAGCCAACTTATCTTTTCCAAGAGCGATCGGAAAATGTCGGCTTCCAGGAATTTGGCGATCTAGCTGAACGCATCGCAGCCATCGCAAATGTCTTTCCAGTCTTTTTCTTCTTTATTGCAGCATTGATCACTTTTACAACGATGACAAGGATGGTAGAAGAAAATAGACGAGAAATCGGTACATTGAAAGCTTTAGGATACAGTAAATTGGAGATTGCCAAAAAATATGCCATTTATGCTTGTCTCGCTTCAGGTATCGGAATCATTTTAGGAACGATATTAGGAACCAATCTTTTGCCTCGGATCATTTTCGAGCTTTCAAACGAACGTTATGATATTGGCAGTGCGGTGATTTTCTATGATTGGCCACCAATCATCCAAGCAGCTATTGCGTTCTTTATTGCTGCTTTTGGTGCAGCGATGTTAGTTTTATTCAAAGATCTACGCGAACGACCAGCTGCTTTGTTACAGCCTAAAGCACCGAAACCAGGGAAAAGAATTTTTTTAGAATACATTACTCCTCTTTGGTCACGTTTAAGCTTCAACCAAAAAATCAGTTATCGTAATCTTTTCCGTTATAAATCACGGATGTTCATGGCAATCATCGGAATTGCTGGTTGTGCAGGATTGATGGTTGCAGGAGTTGGACTAAAGGATTCGCTTAGCTCGGTTTCTGCCAAACAGTTTGGACCAATCATTGATTATCAAGCGATCGTAACGACCAATCAAACTGATGAAACGAGTCAAAAAGAAATCAATGACGCAATGGATGATCAAGTGAAGATCACTGATCGTTTAGCGGTTGATTCGCAAACGATTGAACTACGTAAAAAAGGTCAAGCATCACAAAGTTTGACATTGATGGTACCAGAAAATGAACAAGCATTAGAAACATTTATCCATTTGAAAACAACGGACGATCAATCGGTAGAACTACCAGATAATGGGCTTGCGATTACACGCAAAGCGGCCGAATTATTCGATTTATCCGTCGGTGATACGGTAGAAATGTATGATGACGATCAACAAAAATTACATGGAACGGTGGCAGTCATTTTGCAAAATTATTTGGGTAATTTTGTCTATATGAGTCCAACGTATTATGAAGAGATTTCTGGACAGCCAATGACAACCAATGCGTATCTACTCAAAACAGAAAAGATGTCGAAAGAAGAAGAGGATACGCTCTCAGAAGAATTATTGAAAACGGGGGCGGTCACTAATACCTCTTTTATTTCGACACAGATCAAGAACCAAGAAGAATCTCTTTCAAATTTAGATGCAGTGGTCATCATTTTCGTCGTTCTATCTGGTTTATTGGCGTTTATCGTTTTATACAATTTAACGAATATCAATATCTCTGAACGAGTACGAGAACTTTCTACGATCAAAGTATTAGGCTTTTTTGATAAAGAAGTCACGATGTACATCGTTCGAGAAAATATCATTTTTACTTTATTAGGGATTTTTGGAGGATTTGGAATTGGTTATGTGCTGACCGACTTTATTTTACGCCAAGCTTCAATGGAATCAGTGATTTTCCCGTTAGTTATTACCTGGGTTGCTTATACACTATCCGCTGCTTTGACGATTCTATTCACGGTGATCGTGATGATCGTCACTCATTTCAAATTGAAGCATATTGATATGATCGATGCATTGAAATCAAATGAATAACGAGTGGGAGGACTAAGATGAGTATTACTGTGAATATCCTATATAGTGGTAAAGAAGGCAATGCAAAGGCATTTGTCCAAGAAATGACAGAGCGAGGAATCGTCGAACGCATTCGTGCGCAAGAAGGAAATGAGCGTTATGAGTATTTTATTCCTTTAGAAGATGCTGAATCGATCTTATTGGTGGATCGCTAGACAGATCAAGAAGCAATCGATCGTCACCACAAATCAGAGATGATGATGGAGATTGCTGAATTACGAAAACAATATCAGTTGAAGATGAAGGTCCAACGTTTCATCGATGAACCAACAGAATAGATCAATCGATAGTTCTGATCCGTTTATTGCTTATTCTTGAAAAAGAAGATAGCAATAAACGGTTTTTTTGTTGAAAGATAGGGGAAAATAGATAAGGAGAAAAGCCTCGGCGTAAAGCCAAAAAAGGATAAACGGTAAATTTCCCCGTTTATCCCCCGTTTATTCCTAGGACTATTCAGTTGGATGAGTTGACTTAGATGTATCAGTAGTGTTCTTAAAGCGAATAAAGCTACGGATCATCTCCCGGATGATCGTATACGTCGGCAACACGAGGATCATTCCTAATAAGCCAAACAAGTTCCCAGCGACAAGTAAAAGAAAAACAGTCGCAATCGGATGAATATGAATCATCTTATTCATCACTAGAGGAGACACCAAGTAAGATTCCCCAAATTGAATCAAGGTGATGAAAGCCACTAAGAGTAAGGCTGTTTTAATGTCTTGACTCAATGCGTACAGTAAAGCCGGCGCAGCACCAATAAACGGACCAAAATAAGGAATGATATCCATCAATCCACAAATCAAGGCAAGTAATAACGCATTTGGCAAGCCTAATACTTTAAAAACCAGATAACTCCCCACACCTACATACGTACAGACTAAAAGCTTGCCACTAATATAGGTCGAAGCTGCTAAATGGAAATCATGGCACCAATCTCTGACTAACTGATGGAATTTCTTAGGCGTGTAGCGTGTCAAGATAGCTGGAATCCTGTCGCCATCTTTGAACATATAAATCAGTAAGAGCGGAATCGTAAAGAGAATGATCGCAGAGCGCGAAACGATTTCGAATACATTGACTAAACTTGAAGTGGCACCTGAAACAAATTGTAAAACAAAACGTGTCAATTGGTTCAATTCCAGTGTATCAATGAATGGGAGCAAGCGTTCTTCTAATAAGGAACCATCTAGATTCTCTGCCAAAACATAAAGAATTTGAGGAACCTGACCGATAAATTTACTGATTTCCAAAATGATGATCGGTAAAATCACTTGTACGGTTAAATACACAGTTAACAAAATCAGTAGCATCATCAGTGTGACCGCAAGCGTTCTTGATTTTATATATTTGAGGAGTTGATTGTATATTGGAAGAAAAATATAAAAAACGAAAACTGAAATCAAGATTGGCAAGAAGATACTTGCCATGATCGCTTCGAGTGGTCTGAAAATAAAAGTGATCTTAGAAAAAATAAAAATAGTGATTCCTGTCAAGCTAAGTAAAACAAGTGTTGCAAATAATTTGGAACGTTTTAAAAAAGTCATAGTAGAGATCCTCCGCTTTTTGGCTTTTTATCGTTTAGGGTATGTATGAAAAAAGCATGTTACTTGAAGACTGTTCAATCGATTTTAGATGCTACAAGCTGATTTATATCACGACCCTATACTTAAATATAACATAACTAAAAGAATTTATTTTCTTGAAAAAGGAATTTGTAAAAAAATAAATAGTTAAATGAATTGAGCGTGGCGTGAATGATCGATTTAACGTAAAATATTTGCTGGAAAAAGGATGGCACACATTTCCTAGCGTCATTGATTTACAAACGCTTACGTTTCATATATAATTGGATTATCAACTTGTATATATAAGTTAAAAAACAGCTGGAGGTACAGGCTTATGGCGTTTACAGAAAAAGTGATTTATCAGATTTATCCCAAGTCATATCGTGACACGAATGGTGATGGGATTGGTGATTTACCAGGAGTCAAAGAAAAATTGCCTTATTTAAATGAATTGGGCATTGATATGATTTGGTTGAACCCCTTTTACCCAAGCCCGCAAAAAGACAATGGGTATGATATCTCTGATTATCAAGCAATCGATCCATTATTCGGTACGATGGCTGATTTTGAAGAGCTAGTCGCTGAAGCAAAAAAATATCAGATCGACATCATGCTAGATATGGTATTGAACCATGTCTCTATTGAACATGAATGGTTCCAAAAAGCATTAGCTGGAGACAAGTATTATCAAGATTTCTTTATTTTAAGAGATGAACCAACAGATTGGGTATCAAAATTCGGTGGGAACGCCTGGGCGCCATTCGGCGAAACAGGGAAATACTATTTGCATTTGTATGATAAAACGCAAGCCGATTTGAATTGGCGCAATGAAGCAGTGCAACAAGAATTATTCAAAGTTGTTCGTTTTTGGATGGATAAAGGGGTCAAAGGGTTCCGTTTTGATGTAATCAACGTGATCGGAAAAGACGAGGAACTAAAAAACAACTCGGAAAATGAAGGGAAAGCCGAGTACACAGATAAACCAATTACTCATACGTATTTACAACGCTTAAATAAAGAAACGTTTGGCCAAGACCCTGAAATCATAACGGTAGGGGAAATGAGTTCAACGACTATCGAAAACTGTCTTTTATATACGTCACCTGAACGAAATGAATTGTCAATGGTATTTAATTTCCACCATTTGAAAGTCGATTATGAGAATGGCAATAAATGGACCACACCACCATTTGATTTCGAAGAATTAAAGCGTTTGTTCCATACTTGGGGAGAAGAAATGAGCGCAGGAAATGGGTGGAACGCGCTGTTTCTGAATAACCATGATCAGCCACGTGCCTTAAATCGCTTTGTCGATGTTGAACAGTACCGCAAACAAGGAGCAGAGATGTTGGCCACGATGATCCATTTAAATCGAGGCACTCCGTATATCTATATGGGAGAAGAAATCGGGATGATCGATCCTGACTTCGATTCGATTTCTGACTATCGGGACATTGAAAGCTTAAATGCATATAAACTTTTACAAGAACAAGGATTCACGCCAGAAGAAGCCTTTCGACGAATTAAAGCAAAGTCACGAGATAACTCACGCACACCGATGCAGTGGACAGATGAACCACAAGCTGGCTTCACGTCAGGGACACCTTGGTTACCTTTAGCATCGAAGCATGAAACAATCAATGTAGCAAATGAGCAAAAGCAAGAACAGTCGATTTTTGCCTATTACCAAAGACTGATCCAACTAAGAAAAACATATCCAGTGATTGCTAATGGTGATTACAAAGCCTTTGTACCTGAGCATCCACAAGTCTATGGCTATCTTAGACAAACCGATGATCAAAAATTATTAGTTCTGACCAATTTTTACGCGAAAGAAACGTCGGTGGAATTACCGGAAGAATTTGTAGGCGCGGAAGTATTGATCAGTAACTACCCAACGACAGTTGAAAAAGAAATGAAGTTACAGCCTTATCAAGCAGTCGCATTATTAGTCCAAGAAAAGTAGAGACTGTGACAAACGAATAGTTTTAAAAATAAGCAGCAAAAGCATGAATAGCTTTTGCTGCTTATTTATGGAGGAGTTGCATCTCTCTGAAATGTTGCTCTTTGAATACCGTATAGTTTTTTTAAGGATAGGAGTGGACGAATGTCTTACTCCTATCCTTTTTTAGTTACTTAAAGTAATCCTTCTCTGAAAAATCAGCTTTTTGATAAACCCCTTGATCCCCATAAAACTTGTTATAACGCTGTTTGAATTTTCTAAAGAGAAAAACAACGAGTAGTTTGATCAGCGTATAGATCGGGATACCAAAAATGACACCCATGATTCCTAGAAGATCTCCCATGACTAATAAGACAATCAAAATCGTGATGGGGTGGATCTGTAACCGATCACCCATCACACGAGGGACCACAAGATCTCCGTGAAGCAACTGGACAACGAACCAGACGATCACAAATTTTACAGCCATGAACGTCGAATCTTGAAAAGCAATGAACAGTCCAGGAAAGAAAGCGATGAATGGACCAATATAAGGAATAATACATAATAAACCAGCAGCGATAGCCAGAATACTTGCAAATTCTAAGCCAATCAATAAGAAAGTTACCCAGTAAACGGCACCTAGAATGAAAGAAGCGATAATTTGTCCTTTTAAGAAAGCACCTAATTGTTGGTTCGCAATTTTAGTCAATGTCCGAAAATCTGTGCGAAATTTTGGTGGAACGATACCTAAGACCGATTGATAAAAATTGTGCGGATCTTTTAAAAGGAAAAAGGCAATGATTGGACCAGTAAATAAAGTGATAAAGGTCGTTGTGACCGCTGAGAATAGATTTCCTAGACTTTCAGCACCGCTCTCCCAATAGTTACCGATAAATGAAGTAAAGTTATCGGTGAAATCATCAATCGATGCAAAGAATTGATTGAACGAATCAGAAAATGGTGTCTGTGCTAAAAAGTCCTTCAACGTTTGTTGAAAATCTTGGAATAGGTCAGGCAGTTGTTGAATCAAAGTGGTTGCTTGTTGTTCTAAAAATGGAAATAGCCAGACACCTCCTAAGCCAATCAGCAATAAAATAATGACAAATACTAAAATGACTGACAGATTACGTGAGAGTTTCTTGCTGAGACGTTTGATCAAAGGTTCTAATAAATAATATAAGACCAAAGCAAAAAGGACTGGTGGTAAAGTCGTGATGAAAATGACAACCAGTGGTTTGAATATAAAAGCAATCTTTTGGAAAAAGTAAATGACCAACGCGATCATCACAAGTAATCCTAGAACGTAATACGAAGTTTTCCCTCCTAAAAAACGAATCAGTCGGGAAGATTCTTTCGGTTTTTTTTCCACGATAGTTCTCCTTTCTCTTGAAATAAGTAGTTGGATTTTTGGCTTATGCCGTTCTCATTGATCAGCTACTGAAACCGAATGAATACTTTTTCAATAGCTAGCCAGACCATGAAAAATATAAAGAGCTATTTTCTCAAGTTCTGCCTTACTACTTGGAGCTGAACGTCTTTCTCACAACCTGATAAACGGTGTTCAAGAAGCTGCCCTTCAACATTAAGCTGAAAAAATATGGAAAGCTATTTTCTGATTTTTCATCTTACTGCTCAGGTCAGAGCGCTTCTTTCACAACCTATGATAAACGGTGTTCAAGAAGCAACACTTCAATAATAAGCCAAGAAAATCCAAAATGAAAAAGCCATTTTTGATTTTCCTGTCTTATTACTCAGTGCTGACCGCTTCTTTCACAAGCTTGTCCTACTCCAAGTTATTATAATCTGAAACGGGTATAAAAAGAAAATGATACAGTTGAAAAATCAATCGAATTTCGATAATAAAATAAATTTAGTAATAATGCTTGACGGTTGGTTTGATTCTATGCTAAATTAATTCCTGTTGCTAAAGCGTAACTATTACGATTTACATTTATTAATCGTAATCAAATAGAGAAAGAAGATGAGAAGGAGCGAATAAAATGAAACGTTGGATCAAGGTGGTAGGAGGATTACTGTTGACAGGGATCCTTGCAAGTTGTGGCACAGGAGATACTGCAACAAATACAAATGCACAAAATGATGAAAGCTTGAATGTAATGACGACATTTTATCCAATGTACGAATTTACGAAGCAAGTAGTTGGTGAGGAGGGAAATGTTGAATTATTGATTCCAGCTGGAACAGATTCACATGACTATGAACCTTCTGCAAGAGATATGGCAAAAATCCAAAATGCTGATGTTTTTGTTTATAATGATGAAAATATGGAAACTTGGGTTCCAGCAATTGAACATACTTTAAAAGAGGGCGATGTACTTCCAATCAAAGCAACCGAAGGAATGTTGTTATTGCCTGGGGATGGTCATTGCCATCACCACGATCATGACGATGAAGATCACGATCATGAAGACCATGATCACGATCTTCATGCGGATGACCACGACCATGATCACGATCACGGAGACCACGGTCATTCTCATGAATTAGATCCACATGTTTGGTTAGCTCCTAATCTAGCGATGAAGCAAGTAGAAACGATTCGTGACCAATTGATTGAGGCATATCCTGAAAAAGAAGAAGCATTCACTGAAAATGCTGCCTCTTATTTAGAAGAATTAGAAGCGCTACACAACACTTTTAAAGAAACATTAGGTCAAGCAAAACAAAAATCATTTGTGACCCAACACGCTGCGTTCAATTATTTAGCTCTAGAATACGGTCTTAATCAAGTACCAATTGCCGGTCTTTCTTCAAGTGAAGAACCATCTGCTGCAAGAATTGCCGAATTAAAAGAATTTGTGGAAGACCATGGGATTGAATATATCTATTTTGAAGAAAATGCCAAAGATAGTATTGCTCGTACGTTAGCCACTGAAGCTGGGGTATCACTAGCAGTATTGAATCCTTTAGAAGGATTGACAAAAGAACAAATGGATAACGGCGAAACGTACATTTCAATCATGGAAGCAAACTTAAAAGCGCTCCAAAAAACTACGGATACTGAAAATCCATTAGAAGATACATTGAAGCCTAAGAAAGAAAAAACAGTTTACAATGGTTATTTTGAAGATGCAGAGGTCCAAGACCGCCCGTTATCAGATTGGAATGGTATCTGGCAAACTGTCGATACGTATATGGCAGATGGAACGTTTGATCAAGTATTTGAATATAAAGCCAAAACAAATCCAGATATGACAGCTGAAGAATATCGTGAATACTATGAAATAGGCTACAAAACAGATGTCGAAAAAATTGAGATCAAAGATGATACAATGATCTTTACTTTCAAGGACGGCGAAGTTAAAGAATCGAAATACCGTTATGTTGGAAAAGAAATCTTGAACTATTCAGCAGGTAATCGCGGTGTCCGTTTCTTGTTTGAAGCAGAAGATCCTGATTCTGGTGCATTCAAGTATGTACAATTCAGTGACCACTCGATTGCGCCTACCAAATCAGACCATTTCCATATCTATTTAGGAAATGAAAGCCAAGAAGCTTTACTAGAAGAAATGGACAATTGGCCAACTTTCTATCCTGAAGAAATGACTGGAAAAGAAATCGCGCAAGAAATGATCGCGCATTAAACGATACTAAAAAACGAAGAATGAATGGAAAAGAGGATTTTACGACTTTTTCATTCATTCTTCGTTTCTTTATTAAAAAGAATTTATTTATTTTATTGTCTTTCAAGAAATCAACTTCTTTAGCCCACGAATCGAAACAGGGATCACTTCCCCGTTAGATAGAGTCACTTCTCGTGTTTTCTTATTGATTGTTTGGACGTTTTGGGTATTGATGACATAAGATTTGTGACAGCGGATAAAGTGTTGACTTTTCTTTTCGATATCTTTTATCTTCTCGTAAAACTGCATTTGGGCATGTGTCAAATGGACCTCCAGTTTATGAGGAGTACCTTGAGCAGTAGAAAAGTATTGGATATCTCGAATAGGTAAAAATTTGATTTCATCATTGAATTCAATTCTAAAAATATCCTTTTGTAATGGCGCAGTTTGGAAATCTTCGAATATTTTACTTAAGATACGTTCAACATTTTCTTTAAGATCAAAAATATCTTCTTTGATGATATAATCAGTCGGCTCAATGTTGCTTTTCAAAATCGTCATGGAAAGATCGGTGTGTGAAGTCACATAAATGATTTTTCCAAGCGAATCCAAGTCACGTACTCGTTTTCCAATGGCAATGCCATCTAATTCACTGTCTTTCAGTTCGATATCCAAAAAATAAATACCAAAAGAAGACGTACGTATCCTTGCTGCATTGAGGAGTTCAATAGGATCAGAAGTTGCAATATGGACATAACTATCCAAATTTTCAATCATGATCCGATTCTTGATTACTGTAGAGATGACTTCCAGTTGTTTCGGATCGTCTTCACAAATGTAAATGGGAATCATAAAATTACTCCTTTAATTGTATATGGATTGTTTGTGAAAATCGCTGATTCTCAATCGATGTTTCAAGAAAAAGATAAGGATTCGTTTTTGTTAACTCATCAAGAATAAATAAACCTAATCCTTCATTTTTGGGATTTGTTTTCGTCGAGAAGCCTTTTTGTTTTAACTTACTCAATGGAAACGTATTCGTAGTAGTGTTGATGACACGGATCATCAACGACTGTTTTTTCTTGATGATCAGTACTTCGATTTTTTTCTTTTTGGTTACTGTTGCACCTTCGATTGCATTATCAAGAATAATACCAAGCATTCTTACCAAATTGATCGTATATTTTTTACCAATGACGATTTCGTCTGGAACAGTCAATTGGACAGAGATACCTTTTTCTTGTGCCATCATTAATTTTAAAGAGAATAGACTTCTTATTTCAGGTACCTTCATTTTGTCTAGTAAGCTAAGATTTGCTGGGAAGAGATTCATCATTTCACGTGTAGGTAAAATCGTTTGGTTGTAATATTTTTGTAAGCCTTCAAGATCGCCTTCAGAAATATAACTATTCAAAGAAAACAACAGATTTTGATAATCGTGTTTAAACTCTCTAAGTTCTTGATAGTTTTTTTCTAGATCTCTAATGTAATCTTGCTGTAATTGGATGCGTTGTTCCAATAATTGATCTGCCATCTTTTTATTTGATATTTTCCAATAGTAAATCAAGATAATTAGGCCGACACACAGATAAAGGATAAAAAAGCTCGTATTTAATGCTAGTACTTTTGGCGTTTCACCAGAAAAGCGTGTATAAAAAATAATGATATAGTAGGTAAGTAGAACCAAGGAACCGATTGTACCAATCATTCGACGGTCAACGCTAGCGGACCAATTATCTAAAAATTTTTTGAATCCATACGCAAATAATAAAGATAAAATCGCTGATACAGTTATATGGAAATATTGTAATGCATCTCCAGGTTCAATGACAGCAGATTCCAATACTAAAAAATCCGCGACGCTCGTCAAATGATCGCCTAAGATGGAAGCTAATAATCCCAATGGTAATGCGTAGATCATATGTTGGCGCGAGGATGAAAAGAAAAAGAAAAGTAGACTCAACATGGCAATTGCGACAAGTGCAGAAAAAATACCTAAAATCGGGTAAAGTATTCCCAACAGGGCTGCTGCCAAGAGACTAAACGTAGAAAATAGGTATTTATTTTTAATTTGGGAATTGATGATTAAGATAGAACTTGTGTAAATCAGATATTGCAAGGCTATGGACCACAAAAACATAAAGCACAGCTCCCATTGCGTTTTCCCAAATTATAGCATATTTATAATATTATTTTTTTAATTTTTCAGGTATTTTAAATTCTGAGCTCATACCGAAGCAGCAGCCAGATACAAAGAAATCAGAAAGGTTAGTTAATTGTTTAACGATTGTTTTTTTCATAAAAAATTCCTCCAATATTCATCATGTAATTTGTAACTGGAAGCAACGTAGCTATTTCTAAAATAATCCCAAGTAGTAAATAGGTAGAAAAGTAAGAAGCAGAGAAAAATAATGTGAGTACTGCAAATAAAAGATACATGAAAATTGCTTTTTTTAGTAGGGGTGGGCGTTTCTCTGGTGCAATCGGGTTCAGGGCTGTGCCTCTTGATCCATAGCGAAGCAAAAGGAAAAAACAAACAATTAACAAAAGGACCATCATAGGGAAAGAGAAAGTCAATTGATAATGTTTCATTACTAAGGGAACCCCCCACAAATAAAGCAAAGTCCAAAGTAAGCAAACAAATTCAGAATCGGAATGGAGACCGTAAGCATATCTGCGAATACAGATATATGAAAGGAAAGTCATTCCTGTTTCCGCCCACGTGCCTGTCAATAAAGAAAATACAAAAACGACAGCAAGTTTTCCAAGATTGTTCAGTAAAACTTCCAGAGCAAACTTGACTTGGATGTAAGTCATATCTTCTTCATCTTGTTTTCCGTTGAATAATATTGCCAATATTCGATTTACCACTTTATTTTTCATCTCTATACGTACCTCCGAATACTATAATAAGCGAAAAGACACAAAAAAAGTTTTTCGATTCATAAAAGGACGTTTTGACATCAAAATCGTTAACTAAGTGAATTTTGTAACATATTTGTTATATAAGAGTGAAAACTTTTTCTTATGTAAAAAATAAAAGACATGTTTATCTCTAAATAATTAAAAAATTCCTGTAAAACTATCAAATCATCTTTAAATTTTCAACTAAACATACGATTATGCCAAAAAAGAGTGAGATTAATTAACAGTTTTGATGCCAAAAGAACTTTTTATGATATTTCTGTGTTATGTTTAAAAATTTATGTTAAAAATTAGTAGAGGTTGCGAAGATGAATGTAAGTGACACGTTCTTATATTTTTGTTTTACCAACTTCTTAATAGAAGGCAGCAACTCCCCTTCCCCTTTTGTTGTTGCCTTCTGATATCAACAACAAGGTAGTTTCTATGTTAACATGCAAGCCTTTAAGAAGGTGGGTTTGTCAATAAAGGTAACAGATTCGAAATTTTTATCAAAAGAAGTTGTGCTGTATGTACAACATAATGGAGGAAATAGCATGGAAAATGAAAATCTATTTGAAGTCGGTAAAACGTACGCATTTGTATCAGATTTATTTTGTTCTCCAATTGAAGCAGAAATTGAAAAAATCTATGAGAATAGTTTGATGGTTCGTGTTCTCAATTGCGCAGATGAAGACAATGAAACTGCACACAATTTACACTGGCAATTAGTCGTTCGTAAGTCAAGTGCAGTGAAAGAGTACAGCTACTAATAGTAACTGTTCATGAATGAAAAAAAGTATTTTGATAAATAGCCAGTCAAATCTTGAATGATGGAAAATCATTTTTGGATTTGACTGGCTATTTTTACTTTGAAAGGTAAAGGAAAAGTGGATTTTGCTTTTTTGGGGTTCTCATGTAGTTTTAGGAACTCATCAAATACATCAGTTGATAGTAGAGTTTCTTTTGTTTCTTCCTAAGACCACGATCGTAAAAGGGTGAAGCCCCATTTTATTTTTTGTAAAGGTCTGGTAGTATAAAGAAAATAAATGGAGTAGAAAATAAATAAAAGAAAGATGGGGAAGATGATCAATCAAGAAAATGAGAAAGAAATTCTTCGATTGCAAAGAGAAATCAGCCATTGGGAAAGAAAATATAAAAAGCTCCAACAAATTTTTCGAATGCAAGAAGAAATAATTGCTAGCTATGAAGCTGCATATGGGGAAGCACCAGGGTTGGTAGAAGAACAACATGAGGAAGAACAGCCAAATGAATCATTTTTTGAACATATTGAGAAGCGTTCTTATAATCGATTCAATAATGAACAAAAAGCAGCAATCACTTATGATATGAGCAAACACTTACGGATCATTGCAGGTGCAGGAAGTGGAAAAACACAAACGATATGTGCGAAAGCTGTATATCTGATGAATGAAGAACAAGTAGAAGAGCAAAGGATCTTAATGATTACCTTTACTCGAAATGCTGCCAATGAATTGAAAAAACGGGTAGATAATTTTAGTCAAAGAAAAACGAATGTGACGATCGGAACTTTTCATAGTATTTTTTATCGTCTGTACAGTGATATCAAACGGCAGTTTCCGGATCTTTCTGCCGAAGGGATTCAAGGTGAGTTTTCTAAAGACACACCATATAAAGTAAATATTTTGCTGCAGAAACTAATAAAAAAATATCAATTGTATTCTTTCGATCAGTATGGGGAGAAAACGATTGCTAACCGATTGGATTATTGGCAAAATATGAATCTCTCCCAACAGGAGATCATCCAATTGATCAAAAAGAGATTTGATTCCATTGAAAAAGACCCACGTCAACCTATCTCTGAGCGTATGGATCAATTAATGACTGAACTATATGAAGAAAAACAAAAGCAACGACTTTTTGAATTCAATGATGTTCTACAAAATTTGAAAAATGTCCTCTCTCATGTAGATGTCAGAAGATATGTAGGTCAAAAATACGATTACTTGTTTATCGACGAGTTTCAAGACACGAATCCTTTGCAATGGGCAATCGTTCAGTTGATTGCGAAAGACTCGCCAATCAAGTTGATCATCGTTGGGGATGATGATCAAAGTATCTATGGCTTTAGAGGATCAGAACCTGATTATCTCAAACAGTTTGAAAAAGAATATCCAACAAAAACACTCTTTCTATTGACCAATTATCGTTCGCGAGCGTCGATCGTTCAAGGAGCTAATCGATTGATCACGTACAATAAAGAGGATCGCATACCTAAAGCGATGGTACCAGCACAAAAGGAACCAGGCGTATTACAGGCATTATCATTTAAAACGGTACAAGAGGAAAGTGACTGGTTGATTCAGCAAGTATATGCTTTTATAGAAGACAAAGGAAAATACAAAGAATCTATTATTTTATATCGCTCATTATCACAAACACAAGCATTGGTGCAACGTTTGATCCAAACAGATATTCCGTTTGTACTAGAAGCAGATACCCAATATGCGGGGATCTATGGAATTAAGCTTTTTTATCAATTTTATCAAAAATTTATCGGTTGGTATGATGCGGCAACACCGATAAAAGTGCAAGCACACCAACAGTTGTTACGACAGTTGATGATTAATTGTTATCTGAAAACAAATGAATGTGACCAATTTTTCTCTAATAAAAACAGTGACCAAGATATTGTCGCTTATATTTTAAAACGGCGGCCTAATTTAGAAGCTAGAGAAAAAGAACTAAAGACATTTGTAAGCGCGCTAGAAACATTTGCCCAACCAACAAAGCGGTCATGTGTTTCACTGATTGAGGCCTATTGTCGGTTGCCAAGACCGAATAAAGAAATCGAGCAAGGTGACAAAGAATGGTTGCTGGAGACTGTCAGACAATATCCAACGATCCCACAATTGAAAAAATTGTATCTTGAGGTCCAAGGAATTGCAGCTGAACTAAAAACAAGGTTGATTGCTTATCGTAAGGGGAAACTAGATGCATTATGTATCCAGAGTATTCACAAAAGTAAAGGGTTAAGTTATCGTAACGTCTTTTTAATCGGTTGTAATGAAGGGATGATTCCTTACAATGGGGCGGTAGCAAAAGATAAAAGATTGAAAAGTGAGTTGAAAATCGAACCATTAACGACGATTGAGGAAGAGAGACGTCTTTTTTATGTCGCAATGACTAGGGCAAGGAATCGTCTTTATTTATGTGTACCTGAGTTTAAAGGGAAAAGAAAATTAAAACCTTCACGTTTTATTAAAGAAACAGGTTGTAAAGTTAAAAAAATCAAATAAATGACGAAAAGCAAAGCGAGTAAAAATACACTCGATTTGCTTTTTTATTCAAATAAATAAATAACTTTTATTATTTATGCCATTTTTAAATAACCTTTGTTTATAAAAAGAATATAACCTTTAATTGACTGTTTAAATAACGATATTATGAACAAAAACAAAATTTATTTATTTTAAGGATAGCGTATGACTGGCATTATTTTGATATTACGTTTAGAATGGGATTACAATTAAAAAGGAGTGAGAAAATGATAAAACTATACACTTCGCCTAGCTGTACATCTTGCAGAAAGGCCAAAGCATGGTTACAAACGAATCACCTTGATTTTGAAGAAAAGAATATCTTTGCAGAACCCCTATCAGAAAATGAGATACGACAAATATTGGCTGCAACCGAAGGCGGAGTCGAAGATATTATTTCTACTCGTTCAAAAGTTTATGAGAAATTAGGAGTCGATTTTAATGATTTATCATTAAAAGAAATGATCCGCTTGTTCAAAGAATACCCATCTTTACTTAGACGTCCGATTCTACTTGATGAAAAAAGAGTATTGATTGGGTTCAATGAAGATGAAATACGAGCATTTATTCCTAGAGAAATACGAGGTGTCGCAAGAAACTTGATTTATATGAAACATAGTGTCTTGTATTCGTAAGAATAGGAGGAGACGTTGTGAATATCAAAATCTATAGTTCAACGAATTGCACAATAACGGTTAAAGCAATCCAATGGTTAGAGAAAAAGAACTTGTCTTATCAATTTGTTGATCTAGAAAGTAGAGCTTTAAGTAATAAAGAAGTCAAAGAGTTATGTAGTTTTGAAAATGCAGATATTGAACAATTATTTACTACATGGTCATTTGAATTCAAAAAAATTAAAGCTGGGCTTCCAAAAAATCAGGAAGATCAACTTCTATTTTTGTGCAAAACGCAACGTCATCTTTTAAGACGTCCTTTGATCATCATCGATGATGCGCTGTTTGTTGGCTACGATCAACGATTGATGGAGCAATTGATTTTACATGAATAGACTGTATCCAATTGTGTTACATACTGAAAAAGGCAATTGGGATCATCGGTTTTTCCTTAGTAACAAGCCAAAGAATCAAAATCTCACTTACCTGTACTCTGTTTTTTTGGCTTATTACCAAAGGCGCGATGCATATTTTTCGTAAAGAAACTAGTGAAAACTAGCAAAAAGTGTAAGAGGCAAATCGTATATTCCAAAATAAAACATTTCAACTTTTTCGTATTTCTACTATAGAGAGGATCAGAATTGAAAGTATACCAGATAGATTTATCAGAAATAGTGATTGACAACTAAATAGAATAAATGGTATATTTTTTTTTGTTGTTTTTTGTTTATTACTGATTTTAAGAGTGTAAATAAAACTTTAAATAATGCTTGACGAATAGAAAAACACATGTTAATATAACTAGTGTTGTTTGAGAAGTTCATCAAGGAATGCTGACTCTACAAAAGAAGAGGTAAAAAAAGTTGTTGACAAATAACAAACAATAAGTTATGATATGTGAGTTGCTAAAACGGCCTCGTGAAAAACGAGTTCGAAAAACTTTTAAAAAATAGTTGACAATCATTTGAGAGTTTGCTAAGATATAAAAGTTGCTACGGCAATCACAAACGATAAGTTGAGGCAGTTGTGTTTCATTTATCACGTAGACCTTTGAAAACTGAACAAAGTAAGACAAACCAAATGTGTAGGGCGTCTTGATTCAATTCAAGACAACAAACATTTTTAACAAGCAAGCAATATGCTAGCAAACAATTGAGCTTAACAAATGAACTATTATGATGTTCGAAAGTAAATTTCGAACTACAGTTCCACATCAGCTTTCGCTGTGAGGAACTAGCATATTATGAGAGTTTGATCCTGGCTCAGGACGAACGCTGGCGGCGTGCCTAATACATGCAAGTCGAACGCTTCTTTTC
>NZ_JADNNI010000030.1:0-1627 GCF_015556925.1 Enterococcus sp. 1001283B150225_161107_E12
TATTATGAGAGTTTGATCCTGGCTCAGGACGAACGCTGGCGGCGTGCCTAATACATGCAAGTCGAACGCTTCTTTTCCCACCGGAGCTTGCTCCACCGGGAAAAGAGGAGTGGCGAACGGGTGAGTAACACGTGGGTAACCTGCCCATCAGAAGGGGATAACACTTGGAAACAGGTGCTAATACCGTATAACAATCGAAACCGCATGGTTTCGTTTTGAAAGGCGCTTTACGGTGCCGCTGATGGATGGACCCGCGGTGCATTAGCTAGTTGGTGAGGTAACGGCTCACCAAGGCCACGATGCATAGCCGACCTGAGAGGGTGATCGGCCACATTGGGACTGAGACACGGCCCAAACTCCTACGGGAGGCAGCAGTAGGGAATCTTCGGCAATGGACGAAAGTCTGACCGAGCAACGCCGCGTGAGTGAAGAAGGTTTTCGGATCGTAAAACTCTGTTGTTAGAGAAGAACAAGGGTGAGAGTAACTGTTCACCCCTTGACGGTATCTAACCAGAAAGCCACGGCTAACTACGTGCCAGCAGCCGCGGTAATACGTAGGTGGCAAGCGTTGTCCGGATTTATTGGGCGTAAAGCGAGCGCAGGCGGTTTCTTAAGTCTGATGTGAAAGCCCCCGGCTCAACCGGGGAGGGTCATTGGAAACTGGGAGACTTGAGTGCAGAAGAGGAGAGTGGAATTCCATGTGTAGCGGTGAAATGCGTAGATATATGGAGGAACACCAGTGGCGAAGGCGGCTCTCTGGTCTGTAACTGACGCTGAGGCTCGAAAGCGTGGGGAGCAAACAGGATTAGATACCCTGGTAGTCCACGCCGTAAACGATGAGTGCTAAGTGTTGGAGGGTTTCCGCCCTTCAGTGCTGCAGCTAACGCATTAAGCACTCCGCCTGGGGAGTACGACCGCAAGGTTGAAACTCAAAGGAATTGACGGGGGCCCGCACAAGCGGTGGAGCATGTGGTTTAATTCGAAGCAACGCGAAGAACCTTACCAGGTCTTGACATCCTTTGACCACTCTAGAGATAGAGCTTCCCCTTCGGGGGCAAAGTGACAGGTGGTGCATGGTTGTCGTCAGCTCGTGTCGTGAGATGTTGGGTTAAGTCCCGCAACGAGCGCAACCCTTATTGTTAGTTGCCATCATTTAGTTGGGCACTCTAGCAAGACTGCCGGTGACAAACCGGAGGAAGGTGGGGATGACGTCAAATCATCATGCCCCTTATGACCTGGGCTACACACGTGCTACAATGGGAAGTACAACGAGTCGCGAAGTCGCGAGGCTAAGCTAATCTCTTAAAGCTTCTCTCAGTTCGGATTGTAGGCTGCAACTCGCCTACATGAAGCCGGAATCGCTAGTAATCGCGGATCAGCACGCCGCGGTGAATACGTTCCCGGGCCTTGTACACACCGCCCGTCACACCACGAGAGTTTGTAACACCCGAAGTCGGTGAGGTAACCTTTTTGGAGCCAGCCGCCTAAGGTGGGATAGATGATTGGGGTGAAGTCGTAACAAGGTAGCCGTATCGGAAGGTGCGGCTGGATCACCTCCTTTCTAAGGAATATTACGGAGACTACACACGTTTGTCGATACTTTGTTCAGTTTTGAGAGGTCTACTCT
>NZ_JADNNI010000030.1:1734-5012 GCF_015556925.1 Enterococcus sp. 1001283B150225_161107_E12
CTTGTTCATTGAAAACTGGATATTGAAGTAAAAATGTAAGTAATACAAACCGAGAACACCGCGTTGAATGAGTTTTTTAATAAGTTCAATTGCTTATTTTTCTTGATTGGACTTCTATCGCTAGAAGAAAGATCAAAACCCAACCGCAAGGTTGATAAGGTTAAGTGAATAAGGGCGCACGGTGGATGCCTTGGCACTAGGAGCCGATGAAGGACGGGACTAACACCGATATGCTTTGGGGAGCTGTACGTAAGCTATGATCCAGAGATTTCCGAATGGGGGAACCCAGCATCTTTTATAGGATGTTACGTATACGTGAATACATAGCGTATACGAGGTAGACGCAGAGAACTGAAACATCTAAGTACCTGCAGGAAGAGAAAGAAAATTCGATTCCCTGAGTAGCGGCGAGCGAAACGGGAAAAGCCCAAACCAATGAGCTTGCTCATTGGGGTTGTAGGACTCCGATATGGTAGTTCTTTCAGATAGTCGAATGACTTGGAAAAGTCAGTCAAAGAGGGTGAAAGCCCCGTAGATGAAATTTGGAAGGCACCTAGGAGGATCCTGAGTACGGCGGAACACGAGGAATTCCGTCGGAATCCGGGAGGACCATCTCCCAAGGCTAAATACTCCCTAGTGACCGATAGTGAACCAGTACCGTGAGGGAAAGGTGAAAAGCACCCCGGAAGGGGAGTGAAATAGAACCTGAAACCGTGTGCCTACAACAAGTCAAAGCCCGTTAATGGGTGATGGCGTGCCTTTTGTAGAATGAACCGGCGAGTTACGATTGCATGCGAGGTTAAGTTGAAGAGACGGAGCCGCAGCGAAAGCGAGTCTGAATAGGGCGTTTGAGTATGTAGTCGTAGACCCGAAACCATGTGATCTACCCATGTCCAGGTTGAAGGTGCGGTAAAACGCACTGGAGGACCGAACCCACGTACGTTGAAAAGTGCGGGGATGAGGTGTGGGTAGCGGAGAAATTCCAAACGAACTTGGAGATAGCTGGTTCTCTCCGAAATAGCTTTAGGGCTAGCCTCGGAATTGAGAATGATGGAGGTAGAGCACTGTTTGGACTAGGGGCCCATCTCGGGTTACCGAATTCAGATAAACTCCGAATGCCATTCATTCATATCCGGGAGTCAGACTGTGAGTGATAAGATCCATAGTCGAAAGGGAAACAGCCCAGACCACCAGCTAAGGTCCCAAAATATATGTTAAGTGGAAAAGGATGTGGGGTTGCACAGACAACTAGGATGTTGGCTTAGAAGCAGCCACCATTTAAAGAGTGCGTAATAGCTCACTAGTCGAGTGACCCTGCGCCGAAAATGTACCGGGGCTAAACATATTACCGAAGCTGTGGAGTACACCTTTAGGTGTATTGGTAGGAGAGCGTTCTAAGGGCGTTGAAGGTAGATCGTGAGGACTGCTGGAGCGCTTAGAAGTGAGAATGCCGGTATGAGTAGCGAAAGACAGGTGAGAATCCTGTCCACCGAATGACTAAGGTTTCCTGGGGAAGGCTCGTCCGCCCAGGGTTAGTCGGGACCTAAGCCGAGGCCGACAGGCGTAGGCGATGGACAACAGGTTGATATTCCTGTACTCGTTGTTTTTGTTTGAGCAATGGAGGGACGCAGGAGGCTAAGGAATGCAGACGATCGGAAATGTCTGTCCAAGCAGTAAGTCTTGATAGGAGTCAAATGCTTCTAACTTTAAGGACAAGCTGTGATGGGGAGGGAAATAATAGTACCGAAGTTCCTGACGTCACACTGCCGAGAAAAGCTTCTAGTGAGAAAACAACGACCCGTACCGCAAACCGACACAGGTAGTCGAGGAGAGAATCCTAAGGTGAGCGAGAGAACTCTCGTTAAGGAACTCGGCAAAATGACCCCGTAACTTCGGGAGAAGGGGTGCTGATCGTCAGATCAGCCGCAGTGAATAGGCCCAAGCGACTGTTTATCAAAAACACAGGTCTCTGCAAAATCGTAAGATGAAGTATAGGGGCTGACGCCTGCCCGGTGCTGGAAGGTTAAGAGGAGTGCTTAGCGTAAGCGAAGGTACGAATTGAAGCCCCAGTAAACGGCGGCCGTAACTATAACGGTCCTAAGGTAGCGAAATTCCTTGTCGGGTAAGTTCCGACCCGCACGAAAGGCGTAACGATTTGGGCACTGTCTCAACGAGAGACTCGGTGAAATTTTAGTACCTGTGAAGATGCAGGTTACCCGCGACAGGACGGAAAGACCCCATGGAGCTTTACTGTAGTTTGATATTGAGTGTCTGTACCGCATGTACAGGATAGGTAGGAGCCGTAGAAGTCGGAACGCTAGTTTCGATGGAGGCGCTGGTGGGATACTACCCCTGCGTTATGGCCACTCTAACCCGCACCACTTATCGTGGTGGGAGACAGTGTCAGATGGGCAGTTTGACTGGGGCGGTCGCCTCCTAAAGAGTAACGGAGGCGCCCAAAGGTTCCCTCAGAATGGTTGGAAATCATTCGAAGAGTGTAAAGGCAGAAGGGAGCTTGACTGCGAGACCTACAAGTCGAGCAGGGACGAAAGTCGGGCTTAGTGATCCGGTGGTTCCGCATGGAAGGGCCATCGCTCAACGGATAAAAGCTACCCTGGGGATAACAGGCTTATCTCCCCCAAGAGTCCACATCGACGGGGAGGTTTGGCACCTCGATGTCGGCTCGTCGCATCCTGGGGCTGTAGTCGGTCCCAAGGGTTGGGCTGTTCGCCCATTAAAGCGGCACGCGAGCTGGGTTCAGAACGTCGTGAGACAGTTCGGTCCCTATCCGTCGCGGGCGTTGGAAATTTGAGAGGAGCTGTCCTTAGTACGAGAGGACCGGGATGGACTTACCGCTGGTGTACCAGTTGTTCTGCCAAGGGCATTGCTGGGTAGCTATGTAGGGAAGGGATAAACGCTGAAAGCATCTAAGTGTGAAGCCCACCTCAAGATGAGATTTCCCATTTCTTTAAGAAAGTAAGATCCCTGAGAGATGATCAGGTAGATAGGTCAGGAGTGGAAGTACAGTGATGTATGGAGCGGACTGATACTAATCGATCGAGGACTTAACCAAAATAAAATGAAAAACTCGGAGAGTTTCTTACTGATACTTCAAATCCAGTTTTGAGTGAACAAGATTTACTCAATATAGATAACACCAAGTGTGGTGGCGATGGCGAGAAGGATACACCTGTAACCATGCCGAACACAGAAGTTAAGCTTCTTAGCGCCGATTGTAGTGAGGGGTTGCCCCTTGTGAGAGTAGGACGCCGCCACGC
>NZ_JADNNI010000031.1:0-1952 GCF_015556925.1 Enterococcus sp. 1001283B150225_161107_E12
AATCTGAGCCAGAATGAGGTTCATTCTGACCCAGATTTAATTTTTCGCAACTCATCAGTCCTTATTGACAAAGAGCCGGTTTTCCAAGATCGATCCAAAAAAAAAAGAATCAATCGAAGCCTATTTCTGCTTCGATTGATTCTCGATGAAATTCTTCTAATTTGAACTCACCAACACTACTTGTCGAAGAGCCATTTAAACTCGCCAACACTACTTGTCAAAGAGCAAAAAAAAGATACTTACATGAAGTATCTTCGATGACCCGTACGGGATTCGAACCCGTGTTACCGCCGTGAAAGGGCGGTGTCTTAACCGCTTGACCAACGGGCCAGGTAAAAATATGAAAGTAATGGGCCTAAATGGACTCGAACCATCGACCTCACGCTTATCAGGCGTGCGCTCTAACCAGCTGAGCTATAGGCCCATAAAAACTAAAGCGGGTGACGAGAATCGAACTCGCGACAACAGCTTGGAAGGCTGTGGTTTTACCACTAAACTACACCCGCAGTATGGCGCGGGACAGAATCGAACTGCCGACACATGGAGCTTCAATCCATTGCTCTACCAACTGAGCTACCGAGCCAAACGGTTCCGACGGGAATCGAACCCGCGATCTCCTGCGTGACAGGCAGGCATGTTAACCCCTACACCACGGAACCAATGTTTTTAGTTTTTAATTGCGGGAGCAGGATTTGAACCTACGACCTTCGGGTTATGAGCCCGACGAGCTACCAGACTGCTCCATCCCGCGATAATATGAAAAAGGAGGATAAGGGATTCGAACCCTTGCACGGTTTTACCCGCCTGACGGTTTTCAAGACCGTTCCCTTCAGCCGGACTTGGGTAATCCTCCAATATAAAGCTAATGACCCGTACGGGATTCGAACCCGTGTTACCGCCGTGAAAGGGCGGTGTCTTAACCGCTTGACCAACGGGCCAGATAAAAATGAAACGGAGAAGGAGGGATTTGAACCCTCGCGCCGGTTTCCCGACCTACACCCTTAGCAGGGGCGCCTCTTCAGCCACTTGAGTACTTCCCCAAAACCATTAAGATTTTGAATAAATGGGCCTAAATGGACTCGAACCATCGACCTCACGCTTATCAGGCGTGCGCTCTAACCAGCTGAGCTATAGGCCCATAAAAACTAAAAGCGGGTGACGAGAATCGAACTCGCGACAACAGCTTGGAAGGCTGTGGTTTTACCACTAAACTACACCCGCGTGGCGGTCCCGACGGGAATCGAACCCGCGATCTCCTGCGTGACAGGCAGGCATGTTAACCCCTACACCACGGAACCAATGTTTTTAGTTTTTAATTGCGGGAGCAGGATTTGAACCTACGACCTTCGGGTTATGAGCCCGACGAGCTACCAGACTGCTCCATCCCGCGATAATATGAAAAGGAGGATAAGGGATTCGAACCCTTGCACGGTTTTACCCGCCTGACGGTTTTCAAGACCGTTCCCTTCAGCCGGACTTGGGTAATCCTCCAATATGAAATACAACGTCGCTATGGACCTTGTAGGACTCGAACCTACGACCGGACGGTTATGAGCCGTCTGCTCTAACCAACTGAGCTAAAGGTCCAGGCTCTTAAATAATCGCGGCGGAGGGGATCGAACCCCCGACCTCCCGGGTATGAACCGGACGCTCTAGCCAGCTGAGCTACACCGCGAAAAAAAGTATTCATTATTTAAATGAAATGGAGCCTAGCGGGATCGAACCGCTGACCTCCTGCGTGCAAAGCAGGCGCTCTCCCAGCTGAGCTAAGGCCCCTTGAAACTATTTACTAATCGGGAAGACAGGATTCGAACCTGCGACCCCTTGGTCCCAAACCAAGTGCTCTACCAAGCTGAGCTACTTCCCGTAAAACTAACGCGCCCAAGAGGAGTCGAACCCCTAACCTTTTGATCCGTAGTCAAACACTCTATCCAATTGAGCTATGGGCGCAT
>NZ_JADNNI010000032.1:0-1813 GCF_015556925.1 Enterococcus sp. 1001283B150225_161107_E12
GAGAGTGGGACAATAGTCCTTTCTCAAAAATAGAAATGAGTCCAATTTTGATGTGTTTTGTCAAAATTGGACTCGTTTTTGTTTTTATTCGCACATTTCTCTCCATGTACTTCCCTAATTTTCTCAGATTTAATGCCATAAGTGCCAAACCCACATCAATCGTCGCTCCTTGTTTTCCTCGTAAGTGAAAACGATGGAACGCTAAGTGAGCCTTTAGATGACCAAACACTGGTTCGACATCGACTTTTCGCCGACGATAAATCGAACCGGTTTTTTCCTCCAAAAGCTTCTTTTTGCATTCTGCTTTGAAATAGCGCCAAGAATTATTTACTAGAAGTTGCCGCTTTTGTGTGCCTTTCGAACGGGTACATTGACTCCGGACTGGACAAGCTCGACAATCTTCGCATTCATACACTTTGAAATCTCGGACAAAGCCTCCTTTATCTTTTCTCCGACTATAGCCTTTGAACGGGACAGGTCGCTTTGCTGGGCAAATATACTCATCTTGTTCTTGCAGATAGCGCCAATTTTCTACGTTGAACGGATTCTCCTTGTTCTTCTTTTTGCTTTCTTTGTAATACGTACTGTAGGTGATCAAGGGTGTTTTATGTAGAACATCATGGATATACATATAATTTTGTTCGCTCCCATAACCTGCATCAGCTACAATATATTCTGGTAGCTCTTTATGTTGTTCTAAAAAACTATCTAAAAATGGCGCTAAGGTTTTAGTGTCCGTTGGATTTGGGAATAAGTCATAGGCTAAGATATACTGGTTTTCTGTCGCAATTTGTAGATTATATCCTGGTTTTAGCTGTCCATTACGCATATAATCGTCTTTCATTCGCATAAAGGTGGCGTCCGTATCTGTTTTAGAAAAGCTGTTTCGTTCTTGGAAGAGACGACGATATCGTTCATATTTTTGTTTTCTTGGTAGGTAATCCGCTTGTACTTGTCGAAGGTATTTTTTATAGACTCGTCTTTTTCTCTTTAACTGACTTTGCTTTTTTGGGGATTGTTCCTGGGCTAATTGTGTATTTGTTTCATGGAGTTCAGCTTCTAGATGATGAGCGACTTCTTCTAGTTGGTCGCTCGACAATCCATCGGATTGCCCTTCTTCTTTTAAACAAGGAAGGATCTCTTCTTGATAGAGCGCTTGGTAGAATGCTTCAGATTTTTCATCTAAAGCACGTTCGTATCGAGTAGCTGCTTTTCGCCAAACAAAGCTAAACTTATTGGCGTCCGCTTCAATTTTCGTGCCATCAATAAAAATCGCTTCGTTATCGATGACTTGATTCGTAATCAACTGACGACGAAATAGAACAAAGGCTTCAGCTAACAACTGAGCGGTTGTCTCATGATTTCGAAATCGGTTGATCGTGCGGTAGCTAACTTGTTCGTGATTGGCTAACCAACGCATCCGATAGCTATCGTCTAAAAGGAATTCAATCTTTCGACCAGAAAAAACACGTTGGGTATAGGCATAAAGAAGAATCTTTAACATCATTTTTGGATGATAGGCAGGACGCCCAAGTTGGTGTTCTAATTCATCGAAGAGGTGTGGAGGGATTGCTTCCACTAAAGAATTGACGGCAAACGCAACATCAGTTTCAGGAATAAACTGTTCCATATCTAGTGGTAAAGTGGTTTGATTAATGGTATAATTTTTGAACATAAGGCACACTCCTTTTTGATTGGGTTTAGTCACTTTAATCATACAAGGTTGTGTGCTTTTTTGTGTTCCTTAAATTCAAAAATATGCAAAAAAAGTGGGACGATAATCAGCTTTTCTTCTGATTATTGTCCCACTCTC
>NZ_JADNNI010000033.1:0-1754 GCF_015556925.1 Enterococcus sp. 1001283B150225_161107_E12
GATCAGCTTGGTGTGAATACGATCCGTACATTGAGTGTTGATGCAGTACAAAAAGCAAATTCAGGACATCCGGGGTTACCAATGGGTGCCGCGCCAATGGCTTATGCCCTTTGGACGAAACACTTGAAAGTGAATCCGAAAACTTCTAAAAACTGGGCAGACCGTGACCGTTTTGTCTTATCTGCGGGACATGGTTCAGCGATGTTGTACAGCTTGTTACACTTAGCAGGGTACCAAGTGACGATTGATGACTTGAAACAATTCCGTCAATGGGATTCAAAAACACCGGGACACCCTGAGGTCAACCATACGGACGGCGTCGAAGCAACGACTGGTCCTTTAGGTCAAGGGATCGCGATGGCTGTTGGGATGGCAATGGCAGAAGCGCATCTAGCTGCGACCTATAACAAAGATCAATTCAACGTCGTTGATCATTATACGTATGCGTTATGTGGCGATGGCGACTTGATGGAAGGCGTGTCTCAAGAAGCAAGTTCGATGGCTGGTCATATGAAACTTGGTAAATTGATCGTTTTATACGATTCAAACGATATTTCTTTAGATGGACCAACCTCAAAAGCCTTCACTGAAAATGTTGGCGCACGGTATGAAGCTTACGGTTGGCAACATATCTTGGTCAAAGACGGCAATGATTTAGAAGCCATCTCAAAAGCAATCGAAGAAGCGAAAGCCGAAACAGACAAACCGACATTGATCGAAGTGAAAACGGTCATCGGATTTGGTGCACCAAACCAAGGAACTTCTGCGGTCCACGGCGCACCACTTGGCTTAGAAGGCATTCAAAAAGCCAAAGAGATCTATGGTTGGGAATACCCTGACTTTACCGTACCAGAAGAAGTGGCGGAACGCTTCCGTCAAACGATGGTTGAAGAAGGCGAAAAAGCTGAAAATGCTTGGCGTGAGATGTTCGCAGCATACAAAGCAGCATATCCAGAATTAGCGCAACAATTCGAAGATGCTTTTGCTGGGAAATTACCTGAGAATTGGGATGCAGAGCTTCCAACATACGACGAAGGTGAAAGCCAAGCGAGTCGTGTTTCAAGTAAAGAAGTCATCCAAGAATTATCAAAAGCGATCCCAAGTTTCTGGGGTGGTTCTGCCGATCTATCCGGTTCAAACAATACGATGGTCACAGCAGACAAAGACTTCACGCCTGAACACTATGAAGGCCGCAACATTTGGTTTGGTGTTCGTGAGTTTGCGATGGCATCAGCGATGAACGGGATCCAATTGCATGGCGGTACCCGGATCTATGGGGGAACATTCTTTGTCTTTGTGGATTACTTGCGACCAGCTGTGCGTTTAGCAGCGATCCAAAACACGCCAGTCATTTATGTCTTGACCCATGACTCTGTAGCAGTTGGTGAAGATGGCCCGACGCATGAGCCAGTGGAACAATTGGCTTCGGTTAGAAGTATGCCAGGTGTCCATGTCTTACGTCCGGCGGACGGGAACGAAACTCGTGCGGCATGGAAAGTAGCGATGGAATCCACAGATACACCAACGATCTTAGTCTTGAGTCGTCAAAATCTACCAGTTCTTCCAACAACGAAAGAAGTGGCAGATGATATGGTTAAAAAAGGTGCCTATGTCTTGTCTCCGGCTAAAGGGGAACAACCAGAAGGAATCTTGATCGCGACAGGTTCAGAAGTGGATCTAGCTGTTAAAGCGCAAAAAGTATTGGCGGAACAAGGAAAAGATGTCTCAGTGGTTTCTATGCCAAGTTTTGATTT
>NZ_JADNNI010000034.1:0-1718 GCF_015556925.1 Enterococcus sp. 1001283B150225_161107_E12
TGAAGTGCCCCCTGTCAAGTAGACAGTAAAAAAACAAAAATGGTATGAAAACAGGGATCGAGTCACTCGATTCCTGTTTTCATGCAGCTTGCTTTCTAAACTCATTCGGCGAAAGCTCATTCAAGGCTTCCGAATAGCGGTAGTTATTATAATACCGCATATATTCACCTACAGATTTCTTTAAGTCCTCAAAATTCTGGTAGCTTTCTTGATAAAATTTTTCTTCTTTAAAGGTTCCCCAAAAATGTTCAATCGGTTGATTATCTAGACAACGCCCCACTCGGGACATACTTTTGGTGAACTTATATGTTGTTTCAAGTTTCTTATAGTCATAAGACGTGTATTGAAACCCACGATCACTATGAAGTAATGGTCTTACTCCAGAGTTCTTATCCATTGCTTTTTTTATCGTATTCATGACAAGTAAATTATTGTTTGAATGACCTAGCTCCCAAGAGACAATCGAATGATCATAGAGATCGATGATTGCACTTAAATAGGCTTTTCTACCATTTCCATAGCGCAATTCAGTCACGTCTGTACACCATTTCTGATTGGGCTTTTTAGCGACAAATTTACGGTTTAATACATTTTCTGCAACATGTGCTTCCATCGATTTTATATAAGTGGGACGCTTTTTTTTGATGACTGCTTTGATACCAATGGCTTTCATTAATCGATAATAACGATTTCGAGAATACTGTTTCTTTAGTTTTCTGTTAATCTGCATTCGAATTTGCCGATAACCAATTGCTCCTTTTTTGCTGTCATATTTCTTCTTAATCTCTTTCGCCAACTTTCGGTTGGCCATTTCCTTTTTGGAAGGTTGCCATTTCACCCATTTATAGTACGAAGAGCGGGCAATCCCTGCTAACTGACAGAGCTGAGTGATTGAATAGTTCTTCTCTTCATGAAGAGAAGAAATCGTTTGGTAGAGTTCAACGTTCCTCACTAACGTGAGGGATGGTTTCGCCGCCGAACTTCCTGTAGCTTTTTTACGAAATCATTCTCCATTTCTAAATGCTTGTTTCGAGCTTCTAACTCTTTTACTCGTAATTTCAGCCGTTCTTCTTCGGTTAAGAACTCGCTTGATCTGTTTCGACCACGATTGTCTTTTAACGCTTCTTCTCCATATTGTTGGTATTTTTTTACCCAAGAATACACCTGTTGATAGGAAATATCGTATTTTTCAATCGACTGCGCGTAATTCAGCTCATTAGCGATGGTATATTGAGCGATCTCGATACGCTCTTGATAAGTGGTTTTACGTCCTTTTGTCATGGTTTTGGGTACACTGCCTTTACTTGTAAATTTTAGTGTTTCCCCCTTAGTATAACTTGAAATCCATTTTCTTAAAACGGAGTGTGAAGATATTTGAAATAATAGCGTTGCCTGACGAAGAGACATCTCTTTATTGAGGACAGCTAGAATGGCTTTCTGTTTTTGTTCACGATCATACCGCTTCCAGGTTTTCGCCTCTTTTAACCCCTCGAGCCCCTCCTCGTTATATTTATGAATCCAACTTTCTATCGTCCCATTGGAAAGAGAATATTTCTTCGTTATACTGTTTACGCTACAACGACCACCCATCACCTCTGAAATGATCTGATATTTTTCTTTTGGAGAATATGGACTTCTCTTAGACATACAAAAAACTCCTTATAAAGTAGATTTGGAATTTTGTTTTTTTCCTTGTCTACTTTATAGGGAGCATATCA
>NZ_JADNNI010000035.1:0-1514 GCF_015556925.1 Enterococcus sp. 1001283B150225_161107_E12
GGCTCTTTGTCAATAAGGACTGATGAGTTGCGAAAAATTAAATCTGGGTCAGAATGAACCTCATTCTGGCTCAGATTTTTTGTTATCTAACATTGATTAATTGATTGGTCAAAAAGATTCTAATTTTCATGTTCTCAAATGATCTAAAACCGTAGGATACTCGTTTCATCGTTTTTATGTGGGTATTCTTTGCTTCTATTTTTCCATTGGAGTAAGGATAAATCATCGCATTGGCGATGCCTTCTTCGTAGGTCAGAAGGTTTTGAAGTTTCTCACGAAAGCCGTCATCTAACGTTTCGGGAAGTTCTGCCAATAAAGAGAAAAACAAGTCAGGGTCTTTGTCTCGAAAAGCTTCAACTAATTCATGGAAAAAGGGATATGCCTCCTTTAGGGGCGTAGAAAAGCTAAGCAACCGATCAATCATCATTGCTTCAGTAAGAAATGGGTATTTAGGTGCTCGGAAACTTTTCCATGTTTTATACTCATAGTGGTTAATGTTTGCACGATTTTTTAGCAGAAAGCGCCAGTTCTTTTTCAGTTTTTCTGCATGGCTTTTCTGTCCTGCTTTACGCAGTTCATTCATTTCACGGATACGCAACTCATTGAAAGCTTGATTCATGTGTTTGACAATATGAAACCGATCAATCACTACTTTCGCATTTGGCAGAACGCGTTTGGTAAGCTGGAAGTAGGCGGCGTTCATGTCTGTGACTAAGAATTTTACTTCTTCTGGATTGATGCAGCCCAAGAAATAGTTTGTTAATCGAGGTAATTTACGCGTAGGTAAGATATCAATTAAATTACCTGTTTCTCCATCTGCGCAAATAAAGCTTATTTTATCTTCTATGGAAGTGTGCGAACGAAATTCATCAACCATCAATACTTTGGGGAGAATCCTCTTAGTGGGCTTTGGTAAATAGCTTTTAAACTCTTTCAATGTACGAATAACGGTAGTCAAAGATACCTGACAGCTTTTCGCAATAAAAGATAAAGAGACTTTTTCAGTCAGTAAAGAAGCAATTTTATATCTGACATGATCCGCAATTGAATGTCTTGGGCGGACAAAATAGCTTTGAGCAGTCCAATGGGTTCGACAGTTTTTACAGGTATAGCGTTGCTTTTTTAAGCGCATAACCATTGGCATATGATTGTATTGTTCAAAGCGGACAATGATTTCCTTCTTCCCATTTTTCACGACAATTGCTTTCCCGTTTCCATCTACCACAGTAGAACCACAACTTCTACAGGTACGAGGATCAGGTGAGAGAATGGCATTAATGACCAATGTCTTTTCCTTATGAAAGATCTCGTAAGAGATCTCAGTAATCATCAAATCTTTATCTATTAATCTCAGCATTTTTTTGATAGAATCATTCATATAGCATATCGTCCTCTCAGTTGTTTATTTTGTGGTGATTTAATCATACTAGAGAACGATATGTTTTTTAATACCTAAAATGAAAATGGGACTGAAGAATCAATTTTGATTCATCAGTCCCATAAATTATAGAGCC
>NZ_JADNNI010000036.1:0-1418 GCF_015556925.1 Enterococcus sp. 1001283B150225_161107_E12
TTTGCTCATAAAATGCGTTCGGTATTGACTATGCTAGGTGTCATCATTGGGATTGCTGCCATTATTTCGATTTTCAGCATCATCGGAGGAAACACCGAAAAAATGAAACGAGAAATGATTGGTAGTAACAATAATACGATGAATATCCAATATGACAGAAAAAGTGCTTTTCAACAGAACACTATGTCAGATGGAATCCTATCTGAAAAGGAAGAGAAAAAACCGTTATATTTTCCATTCTTAGACGAGGATGTCCTAAAGAAAGTCAATGAGATACCAGAGGTCTTAGCAAGTGGTTTGTCTTATCAAAAAGAAGGGAAAATCTACAGGAAAGCCAAAGGGACCGACGCCAAAGTTTCTGCTGTCACTTCTTCTGTTGAGGATTTGGAGCAGTTAAACTTCATCAAAGGGGAAGGATTTACTGCCCAAGCCTTCAAAGAGCAACAACAAGCCATTTTTCTGGAAGATTCCTTGTATGACGAATTATTTCCAAATGAAGAAGGGATCGGACAGTTTGTCGAAGTGAATGGGGTACCATTCAAAGTTCAAGGTGTATTTAAATTAGATCCCAATAGTAGTAATCTATTTAGCTTTGAGAAAAGAGCTTACGTTCCTTTGCAGCAAGCGCATAAACTATCTGATGAGTTGGATATTGTACCACTTGTCACGATCCAAACAAATAATACCGATCAATTACAAGGCGCTGCAGAAAAAGCTGCAGAGATCCTCAATCAACAGATCCCACCATCTGATTATGAGTATGGGGTGATGAATCTGAAAGAATTTGCCAGAGAATTGGAACGAATGAACCAGTCAAGTTTTATTCTTTTGTCTGGTATAGCAAGTATCTCGTTATTAGTGGGTGGAATCGGTGTGATGAATATCATGTTGGTCTCTGTCACGGAAAGAACGAAAGAAATCGGAATAAAGAAAGCACTAGGCGCAAGAAGAAAAGTAATTTTAAAACAATTTTTAGTAGAAGCGGTCGTCCTGACTTTGATTGGTGGGGTACTAGGTGTGCTTGTTGGTTTGTTAAGTGGCTATGCCATTACGCTATCACTGGATTATCCTTATATCGTATCCGTGATTTCCATTGTCGGTAGCTTAGTATTTTGTTCCCTGATGGGTGTGATATTTGGTCTATTACCGGCGATGAAAGCATCGAAATTAAACCCTATCGAGGCATTACGCTTTGAATAAGGAGAGAGCTATATGGAAAGAATTTTAGTTGTTGAAGATGAATATATGATCAATCAGATCGTGACGGAATTTTTAAAAGAACGCAAGTATGAAGTTTATTCGGTAAGAAGTGGCGAACAAGCATTGGAAGCTTTTGCTGATCAAACATTTGACTTGATCCTATTAGACATTATGTTGCCTGGGATAAGGGGGACGGATGTTTTAAAGAAAATTCGGGA
>NZ_JADNNI010000037.1:0-1403 GCF_015556925.1 Enterococcus sp. 1001283B150225_161107_E12
TTTGCTCATAAAATGCGTTCGGTATTGACTATGCTAGGTGTCATCATTGGGATTGCTGCCATTATTTCGATTTTCAGTATCATCGGCGGAAACACCGAAAAAATGAAACGAGAGATGATTGGTGGTAACAATAATACGATGAATATCCAATACGATAAAAAAAGTTCATTCCAAAGCGGAATCCAATCAGTAAAGGAAGAAAAAAAACCACTATACCTTCCGTTTTTAAATGACGATATCTTAAAAGAAATCAATGAACTCCCAGATGTATTAGCAAGTGGCTTGTCATATCAAAAAGATGGGAAAATCTATAGGAAAGCAAAAGGGGCTGACGCCAAAGTTTCTGCTGTCACTTCTTCTGTTGAGGATTTGGAGCAGTTAAACTTCATCAAAGGGGAAGGATTTGGTTCTCAAGCCTTCCAAGAGCAACAACAAGCAATTTTTCTGGAAGATTCCTTGTATGACGAATTATTTCCAAAAGAAGAAGGGATCGGACAGTTTGTCGAAGTGAATGGGGTGCCATTCAAAGTTCAAGGTGTATTTCAGTTAGATCCAAATAGTAGTAATCCATTTAGCTTTGAGAAAAGAGCTTACGTTCCTTTGCAACAAGCATATAAACTATCTGATGAGTTGGATATTGTACCGCTTGTCACGATTCAAACAAATAATACCGATCAATTACAAGGCGCTGCAGAAAAAGCCGCAGAGATTCTCAATCAACATATGCCGAAGTCAGATTATGAATACGGGGTCATGAATCTGAAAGACTTTGCCAGAGAACTGGAACGAATGAACCAGTCAAGTTTTATTCTTCTGTCTGGTATAGCAAGTATCTCGTTATTAGTGGGGGGAATCGGTGTGATGAATATCATGTTGGTCTCTGTCACGGAAAGAACGAAAGAAATTGGAATCAAGAAAGCACTCGGCGCAAGAAGAAAAGTAATTTTAAAACAATTTTTAGTAGAAGCGGTCGTCTTGACTTTGATTGGTGGGGTATTAGGTGTGCTTATTGGTTTGTTAAGTGGCTATGCCATTACGCAATCACTGGATTATCCTTATATCGTATCCGTGATTTCCATTGTCGTTAGCTTAGTTTTTTGTTCCCTGATGGGTGTGATATTTGGCTTGTTACCAGCAATGAAAGCATCGAAATTAAACCCTATTGAGGCACTACGCTTTGAATAAGGAGAGAGTGATATGGAAAGAATTTTAGTGGTTGAAGATGAATATATGATCAATCAAATCGTGACGGAATTTTTAAAAGAACGCAAGTATGAGGTTTATTCAGTAAGAAGTGGCGAACAGGCATTGGAAGCTTTTGCTGAGCAAACATTTGACTTGATCCTATTAGACATTATGTTGCCTGGGATAAGGGGGACGGATGTTTTAAAGAAAATTCGGGA
>NZ_JADNNI010000038.1:0-1239 GCF_015556925.1 Enterococcus sp. 1001283B150225_161107_E12
TGTAGTGACCCCAAAAAGTTAGACTTTTATGGAGTGGAGAAATCCACTCCTTTTTTGTACGATAAAATTAACTGTTAGACAGCTGTTTTTACAGCTTCTCGAAACTGAACCGGACTTCGCCAATTTAATTTCTTTTTGATGCGTTTATGGTTGTAATAATAAATATATTGGTCAATTTTTGTTTTCAATTCATCAAAACTCCGATAGACTTCTCCATAAAAAATCTCTTGCTTTAATAGACTAAAGAAGTTTTCCATAGGTGAGTTATCTAAACAATTTCCTTTACGAGACATACTCTGGAAGATTTTATGCTGCTTCAATTTATTCTTATAAGCATTCATTTGATAGGCCCATCCTTGATCTGAATGGAAGGTTCTACGAAATGGGCAATCATTTGTTATCTGGATTGCTTCTTCTAATCCTTCCATTATAGCTAGTGCGTTTGGCTTTTCAGAAATCCGATAAGATATAATTTCACTATTGTAGAGATCCATGAAAGGATCTAAATACAGCTTTTTCTGACGAACGATACCTGTGGTATCTACTTCATAATACTTAAACTCTGTGGTGTCAGTTGTAATTTTTTGGTGACAGATACTTGTATAAAACCGACGATGAATACGATTTTTGGCGACAGTGCCAACTTTCCCACGATAAGAATTGTACCGTCGAGATTTTCGAGTGTAAGACTTTACTTCGATACCTAGTTTTTTTATCAGACGTTGGATCTTCTTTTTATTGACATGAACCCCTTGATTCTCTAATGCTTTTTTTAGTCGCAGACAGCCATAGTCTTTATGTTCTTTGCGAATTTCAAGCATTTTTTCTTCAATTTCTTGGTCTGGGTTTGGTCTGTCAAACCGTTTCTGCCAATACATATAGGTTGCTTTAGGAAATTTCAATGTTTCAAGAAGCTCAACTAGTTTGAATGATCTTCGGAGGCTGGCGATGATTCGTGCGATTGATTCTTGCGTCTTTGCTGGGCTTCCTGTTTTCGCAACTTCCTCAACTCTTTTAAAAAGGCATTCTCAATTTGAAGGGATCGGACTTGTTTTTCTAATGCCTTGATACGTTAGCGTTCTTCAGTTATTGTATTTTCTTTTTTTCTAGTCACAGTAAGTTGTCGCCCTTTCTCTTTTGAGAGTCCATCAATACCCGCTTCTCTGAAATTGCGCATCCAATTGGCAATAAGCGCATGGTTGCTCATTTCTAAAGCGTTGGCAACTTCTCGATAGGACA